>JBOICD010000533.1:0-2541 GCA_050739855.1 Pseudomonas sp. | reverse complement strand
GCCGGCCAGCAAGCGCTGCAGGGTATTCGATTGAAGGCTCATATCAGTGCACTCCAGGCATCAGAAGCGCCAGATCACGTCGACGAAGGCGCGGTGCATGTACGAGTCGGTGTCCTTGCCATAGGCATCTCCCGGCTTGAACACCCCGGCACGCAAGCGCACCAGCGCCGACGGTTCGTCGACCGACTGGCTCAAGGAGGCGGGCAACAAACCTTGCTTGAAGTACTTGGTGACCACCACGTCCATTTCCTGGCCGAGGTCTTTCTCGCCCTGGATCAGCGGACGGTTGATACCGTTGTCCTCGACCACCGCGTTGATGCCGCTGCTGCCGATGTTCTGCTCGCCATCGACGCGCCAGAATTTGTGGTAGATCAGGCTGGCGTCGTAGTCGTCGCGCAACTGCCAGGAGGTGAACAGGGTCGCGGCCTGGAGGTTGCCCAGCTCGCCACGGAACGCCTCGCCGAAGCGGTGTACACGCGAGCGGGTGCCGGTGAAGTTGGAGCGGTTGCTTTCCAGGCCGGTCTGCTCGTAGTTGCTCGAGCCGTCGCTGCCGCCACCGCCGCTGCCGCGGGCATAGGCGGCGCCGACTTGCCAGTTGGGATCAAGGCGCAGGCGGATACCGAGGTCGGTGGCCCAGGCGTTGACGTCACCACTTTGCTTGCCGCTGGCGACCTGTTCGCCGTTGACGGTGGTGGTGTTGAGGCTGTCGCGGTCACCGGTCAGCCAGGTCACGCTGCCCCAGTAGTTGACGCGGTTCTGGTTGCGCCAGTTGTAGGCGTCGCTGTTGGCCTCAAGGCCCAGCCAGGTGAGGTCGCCGGTACGGGTCTTGTCCAGCTCATCGACGGTCTGGCCGGGGCTCTTGAGATTGCCGTCATCATGGGTGTGGTGGGCGCGCAGGCCGACCCAGTGTCCAGGCGTCCACTGGGTGGCGATATCGCCGTAGACGTGCAGGCGATCCTTGTCTTCCGGAGCCAGCTCGGTGAGGTCGGTGCGGTATTCACTGAAGCGCTCGGCGACGCCAAGGTTAGCGCGCAGCAGGGTGGTGTCGAAGGTCCAGTTCAGCGCTTCGATGTTGGTGTCGCGCCACATGCCGTCGTCGTTGCGCAGGCGCTGGCGACCGAAGCGCAGCTGTTCGCCGGGGTAGGCGGTCAGGCCGCTGTAGCCGACCCAGAATTCGCGCATCGCCAGGTAGCTCTTGTCGGCCTCGCGACCATCGGTATTGCTGTTGTCAGATTCGGCTTCGTCACCGGACTGGCGCAGGGTATCGGTCTCGATGATGTCGGTGGCCGCCACTGCCTGACCCATGGCGAAGGCGCTCCAGTTGCCGCGCTCGCCATAGACCCAGGGGCGCAGGTCCAGACCCAGGCCGTTGACGTCACCGCCGGAGCGGGTGCCGAGGTCGCGGTCGTCTTCGGACTGGGCGGTGATTTTAACGTCCAGGCCGAAGTTCTTTTCAGCGGTCATCGCGGCCAGGGTCGGGCACGACCAGAGCAGGGCGAAGCCAAGGCCGAGGCCGGCTTTCATCCACGGATTGAGTGTCATAGGGAGTCCTCGCCTTCTACGGGTTGTTGCACAGCCTGCAAAGCCAGGGCACCTGCGCCCTGGCCGATGGCGCCACGGGCCTGGCGTTCTTGCTGCAACAGGCGCTCGGCCTGGGCCTTCTGCGCTGGAGTGAGTTGCTGATCAAGCTGGGCGGCCATTTCCCGCGACTGATCGCTGGGGTTGGCTTGTGCCAGCTGGCTGAAGACCCAGGCATTGACCAGGTCCTGGCGGATGCCATGGCCTTCGCTGAACAACTGGGCCAGGGCATAGTCGGCGCTGAGCTGGCCGCCGCGGGCGGCGCTGAGCAGGTGGTCGACGGCTTTCTGCGGATCGACGTTGCCCAGGTAACCACGGCGATAGAGCTGGCCGAGGTAGTAATGGGCACTCACTTCACCGGCATTGGCGGCGCTGAGCAGATGGTTTTCGGCCTTCTGCGCGTCGGCCGGTACGGTCTTGCCCTCGTAGTACAGGCGACCGAGCAGCAGTTCTGCGCGTGGTTGTTCCGCCGCGCGACCCTTGTCGATGTACTCCATCAACTTGTCGGTGTCGCCAAGCTCGGGGAAGTCATAGAGCAGTTGCGCCAGGCTGACCCACGAACCGGGATTGACCGGCGCGACCTGTTCCAGCAGGGCCTGCGCGGTTTTCTCGTCGGTCTGGCCCAGGGTGCGGTCCGCCAGTACGCGGGCAACGCTGTCGACCCGGGTGGCCGGGATCACGCCGCGCTGGTAGGCGCTTTTAACCTGTTCGATCAGCGCCGTTTGTTGCTCGGCCTGACCGCGTTTCTGGTACACGGTGGCCAGCTCGACGTAGCAGATATCTGTGGTCGTCAGCGCGGCTTTGCAGATCCGCTCGACCTCGGCCAGGTGCTGGTCATAGGTGTTCTGGGTGCGATACAGCAGCACCTGGGCCAGGCCCGCTTCCGGGTAGCCAGCGGTGCGCCACTGATCGATCTGCTGTTGCGCATTGGTGTTGGGGAAACTCTGCGGGTATTGCAGGTAG
>JBOICD010000532.1:0-2578 GCA_050739855.1 Pseudomonas sp. | reverse complement strand
TCCCACTGAGTTGTGCAACAGTTGTTCGAAAGCCTGCTTGTCGACCGGCTTGCTCAGGTAGAAACCCTGAACTTCGTGGCATTTTTCCTTGCTCAGGGCCTTGAGTTGCTGCTCTGTTTCCACCCCCTCGGCGGTAACCGTCAGGCCCATGGCCTTGCCCAGGTTGATGATCGCCTGAACCACGGCGCGGTCATTACCGTCACTGCTCAGGCCGGCAATGAAGCGCTTGTCGATCTTGATACTGTCGAAGGGGTAGGTGCGCAAATAGCCCAGTGACGAATAGCCAGTGCCGAAGTCATCCATGTTCAGGCGCACGCCCAACTCCTTGAGCGCGGTCATGGTGCCCAGCGCACCTTCGATATCGTTGAGCATGACGTTCTCGGTAATCTCCAGTTCCAGACGCTGGGCGGAAAAGCCGGTGTCAACGAGGATCTTGTAGACATCACTGACCACATCACTGCGGGAAAACTGTGCGGGCGACAGATTGACCGAGACCAGCAGGTCTTGTGGCCAGCTGCGTGCGGTCTCGCAGGCCTCGCGCAGCACCCAGCGACCCAGCGGCACGATCAGGTCGGTCTGTTCGGCCAACGGAATGAAGGTATCCGGCCCCAGCAAGCCCTCGACCGGATGCTGCCAGCGCACCAGGGCTTCGACCGAAACGATCTGCAAGGTATCCAGGCGGTAGCGCGGTTGATAGTGGAGGACGAACTCGTTGTTCTTCAGCGCTTTGCGCAAGTCGTTTTCCAGCTGGCGGCGGTGCTGGATCTGCTCGTTCATCTCCGGCGAAAAGTAGCGCCAGGTATTTTTGCCATCAGCCTTGGCCTGGTAGAGGGCGATATCGGCGCAGCGGATCAGCTCGCCGGCATCAAAGCCCTGCAGGCGGGTCTGGGCGACACCCAGGCTGGCGCCGACGTGCAGAATCTGCTCCTCGAAGTGAATCGGTTGGTGCAGATTGTCGATCAGGCGGGCGCAAAAGCGGTCGATTTCGTTGCGGCTGTCCATGCCGTTCATGACCAGGACGAACTCATCTCCGCCCAGGCGCGCCACCAGGTCACCGTCACGGGTCGATTCGCGCAGGCGGGTGGCGACTTCCAGCAGCACCGCATCGCCGGCGGCATGACCGAGGGAGTCGTTGATCGGCTTGAAGCTGTCCAGGTCCAGCAGCAACAAGGTCAAGGGGGCGGCGTCCTGGCCTTTGAGCAGCGCCTGTTCGAGAAAGCGTGACAGCTTGTTGCGGTTGGCAAGACCGGTCAGTGCATCGTGCATGGAAAGGTGCTGGATGCGGGCGTGGGCTGCCACTTCATCGGTAATGTCACTGGCGGTACCGCGAAAGCCGGCGAGTTTGCCTTTGATCATGATCGAGCGCGCCGACACCCGGCAAAAACGCAGCTGACTGTTCTGGTCGCGATAGCCGCAACGCAAATTGGCCAACTGTCCTGGGTCGGAATCGGCCTGACTGTCGAGCCAGAGGGTCAGGGGGGTGGTTTCGCAACTGAGCAGTTGATTGATCGGTTGCCCCAGCCAGTCCTCGGTGCTGAAACCCGTCACCGCGACAAAACGCTGGGACAGGTAGCTCAAGCGGTGGTGACGGTCGGTTTCCCAGATCCAGTCCGAGGCGGCCTCGGCTACCGCCCGAAAACGCTGTTCGCTGGCTTCCAGGGCCAGGTTGCTGGCCTGCAGGCGCTGCAGGGTGCCGTCGATTTCCCGCGAAGTACGCAAGGCGTAGCGGAAGAAGTAGACCATCAGCAGGCCGAGCACCAGCATGGCGCCAAGCAACGGCGGCAATACAGCCCAGAGCAATTGGTCGCCTGGACGCGGCGTAAGCCACTCCAGACGGTAGCCGGTAGTGCCCAGAGGCAAGCTCGACTCGTCGGCCGCCAAGGCCCCGGTTTTCTCGATGCGCATCCCCGTCAATCCAGCGCCTGCGCTCAGATTGGTCAGTTTTCCCGGGGTCAACTGGTCGACGAAAATCATTACCGAGGTGGTTTGCGGGTCAATGCCCAGCTCCTCATCGTCAGGACGGATGGCGGCGGCCACCAGCACTGCCGGCCAGCCATTGAACAGTATGTGCCGGGTGATCTGCTGGCGCTCGGCGGCAACGTTCCGGGCCTGGGCAATGATCGGCGCCAGGGCGTCATCTATATAGGTGCTGGCCGGTGCGCTGCTGAGCTGGCCTTTGAACAAGGCGTATTTGGTGCTGTGGTCATCGACCACGAACACCCCTTCAAAGCCGCTGGCGGTGTACAGCGAGTCACCGACGTTCTTTTCTTCATGGGCCCACTTCAGGTCTGCAGCGCCATTGAGGTGCTCGTAGGCGGCATCCCATACGGCGTAGCTGGAGAGAAACTGGCGGGCCGCTTCAAGCCGCTGCTCCAGTGCTTTGTGCGCGTAGAAGCTGCTTTTCTCACGCTCGTCGGCGTTGAGTGAGGCGGCGATGTTGAACAGGGCCCCAAGGGCAATCAGGCAGGCCAGGGCAAACAGCGCGGCGATACTGGCGATGAGTTTACGCGTTTGCAGGCTGGGGGGCGGGCTGGTAGACGAAACCTCGACGATCCTGTCCATACGCATCCTGATCCTT
>JBOICD010000531.1:0-2582 GCA_050739855.1 Pseudomonas sp. | reverse complement strand
CCGCTGCTCGGCCTCCAGTGTGGGCTTCTTCGCCTTGAGCTGGTCAATGAACTGGGTGACTTCGGAGGTGTAGTCGGGGCGGCGAAAGAAGGACATGGGTCTAAACTGCCTAAAACGTGTAGTTGACTGATTTTACCGGGGGTCTGCCTTGCGCTCATTGTTACCTGTCTCCACGCCTGTTCCGGGGGTCTTTTCACCGGCCGGTCTGCAAGGGCCCCTGCGACCGCTGCGCAGGAAAATTTCAATAAGGACGATTGCTTGTATGGGCCTGCTGTCATTTGTTCTCGGGTTGGTCGGCTGCGACCCGCAGCGCATTGCCGAACTGGAGGAGGGTGTGTCCACCGAGGCCGATGTCCGGGCGCGTTTCGGCGAGCCCGAAAAAATCTGGGAGGCTTCCGACATGGCCGACACCCCCCTGCCGGGCGTGACCGCCGAACCCGGCGCGCGGACCTTCGAATACAACCGCCAGCCCGAGGGCCAGGTCAACTACATGATCACCATAGGCGCGGACGGCAAGATGAGTGCGCTGCGCCAGGTCTTGACGCCGCAGACCTTTGCGAAGGTGTTGCCCGGCATGCGCATGGAGCAGGTGCGCAAGATGCTGGGCAAGCCGATGAAGGTGACGCCCTATGCGCTCAAACAGGAAACCCACTACGACTGGCGCTACCTGAACCCGCCCGGCACACCCCGGATTTTCACCGTGGTGCTGGACCGGGACCTGAGGGTGCTCGGCACGGCGTCCGTCGACGAAGAGAGCGTCCGTCCGGCGGGCGGCAACCGGTAAAGACGCGCTTCCCGGATAAAAACAGGCTCTGGCCCTGGAAGAGCGGGTGCAGTCAGCTATTATTTTCAGAGCGTTTCTGTTTCTCCGGGAAACCCGACCGTTGCCCTGGGCAAACCGACAGTCTTCGAGGCGAAATTGGGGCAAGACCTCTCTTGCTCCCCGATCCTCAAGAGGTGTGTCCTCTTCTGGCTGATTTTGCAGCCCCGGACGGCGTGAATTCGACACCATGCTCGACCAGGTACTCGCGGATGAGCCTGCGTACGACCTGGGAGGGGGTGACGTCCTGTTTTGCACACAAGCCCTCGAACGCCAGCTTCTTTGCTGGATCAATCAGCACCGTCAGTCGCGCCGTCTTTAGCTCCATTGGTGCTCCCATCTTCATGTTTCCTCATGTTCCCGCATTTATCTCATCGCATAATATGATAATGAAATTATAATTGCAATTGAATTGGATGTAACCTATATTCAACCCATGCGCAACGAGGTCGACGGGCTCGCGAAGCTCGTTTTTTTTATCCCGGCAAACTTCCTTCACGGCCTGACCCATCGAGTGAGAACGCGACGGAGCAATCGCCAATTGGGCGGAGTGCTTGCGTTTATCGCCGGCGCCATCAATGCAGGGGGGTTTCTTGCGGTGCAGCGCTATACCTCTCACATGACCGGAATTTTGTCTGGCATCGCGGACGACCTGATCCTGGGGCACACTGTTTTGGTTCTCGCAGGAGTCGCGTCGCTTGCCTCATTTCTTGGTGGAGCGGCAACAACCGCAGTCCTGATTAATTGGGCGCGGCGGCGACAGATGCATGGCGAATTTGCGCTGTCTCTCATGCTCGAAGCGGTCCTGCTTCTGGTCTTCGGCCTGCTGGGGGCGAATCTTCAGCTTTTCAGTGAACTGTTTGTGCCGTCCACCGTGCTGCTGCTGTGTTTCATCATGGGATTGCAGAATGCGATCGTCACCAAAATATCAAAGGCCGAGATCAGAACCACGCACATGACGGGTGTAATCACGGATCTTGGTATTGAGCTGGGACGGCTGATCTACTGGAACCGCACACGGGAAACCAATATCGAGCACTTCGTGAAGGCCGATCGCGACAAGCTGGCTATCCACACGGTCATTCTCGGCTTGTTTTTTGTTGGGGGCGTGATCGGTGCCGTGGCGTTCAGGGCTTTGGGCTTCGCGGCAACAGTGCCCGTGGCCACCTTGCTCATGGTATTGGCCGCACCTCCGCTCCTGAGGGATTTCTGGTTACTCGGCAAGAAAATTCAAAGGCAAACGCCATGAACGCCGGGCGATCGAGCATGCCGACGGAGCCTGTGAACCGGCACATCAAGCTGCTGCGGTACACGCCTCGATCGGGAGGCCCCAGCCGTGTATTCGGTGCGGTCTGGAAACGCCGCGATGAAGTTCATTGGGCGTCGCCAATTGTGCAAAGAATCGATGACGTGTTTGACCCGCAGCCCTTCGTTGCCCGTTTCCCCGACGCCGCGTATGAATTTGATCACTTCGTCGCAGCTGTCGCATGGCTGGAGTCGGTCTGCTACGCAGCGCGAGAACCATTTGAAGTTGCCCGTGCCTGCGAGACAGAAACTGATCTGGGGCTGAGCTGTGTCCGGTATAAAGGCCCGGGTCGCGGAGAAGATCTCGCCAGCCTGCTCGGCGGCGAGGGGGCCCGGGCGCAGTTGCTGGACGTCGAGCTGCTCAGGACTGCCGTCAGCCTGACGCTGGAGCACCTTGTCAAAGAGCATGCAGTGCTCAAGGGTCTTCCGCTGGAACTGATATCCCAGGGCACCAATG
>JBOICD010000530.1:0-2594 GCA_050739855.1 Pseudomonas sp. | reverse complement strand
CCCCGAGCGCGTCCATGGCCTGATCCTGCGCGGCATCTTCCTGTGCCGTCCACAAGAGATCGAGTGGTTCTACCAGGCCGGCGCCAGTCGCCTGTTCCCGGATTACTGGCAGGACTACATCGCGCCGATTCCGGCTGAAGAACGCGGTGACCTGGTCAAGGCCTTCCACAAGCGCCTGACCGGCAACGACCAGATTGCCCAGATGCATGCGGCCAAGGCCTGGTCCACCTGGGAAGGGCGCACTGCAACCCTGCGGCCCAACCCGCTGGTGGTCGATCGCTTCTCCGAGCCGCAGCGTGCGCTGTCGATCGCCCGCATCGAGTGCCACTACTTCACCAACAATGCCTTCCTTGAGCCGGACCAGCTGATCCGCGACATGCCGAAGATCGCCCACCTGCCGGCGGTCATCGTGCATGGCCGCTACGACGTGATCTGTCCGCTGGACAATGCCTGGGAACTGCATCAGGCCTGGCCGAACAGTGAACTGAAGGTGATTCGCGATGCCGGTCACGCCGCCTCGGAGCCTGGCATCACCGACGCCCTGGTGCGTGCCGCCGACCAGATGGCCCGGCGCTTGCTCGACCTGCCCCTGGAAGAAGCATGAAGGGGCTGCTGCAACGTGTGCGTGGCGCACGGGTGGATGTCGAGGGCAAAACGGTAGGGGCAATCGACCAGGGCCTGTTGGTGCTGGTCGCGGTGGAGCCCGGTGATACCCGGGCGCACGCCGACAAATTGCTGCAAAAGCTGCTCAACTACCGGGTGTTCAGCGATCCCCAGGGCAAGATGAACCTGTCGCTCAAGGATGTTGGCGGCGGTCTGCTGCTGGTGTCGCAGTTCACCCTGGCCGCCGACACCCAGAACGGCCTGCGTCCGAGCTTTTCCACCGCGGCGCCGCCAGCCCTCGGTGCGGAGCTTTTCGACTATTTGCTGGCCCAGGCCCAGACACTACATGGCACGGTTGCCAGTGGTCAGTTCGGGGCTGACATGCAGGTGCACCTGGTCAATGATGGCCCCGTAACATTTATGTTACAAATCTGAGGGCAAAAAACCCCTGTTTGCAGGAAAACAAGGGGTTTTGTAGCATAAATAGTTTGTTTGGCCTGATGCGTTGTAACGCTGCCTGCTGGATAATCGCGCGCTATGTGGACCTGCGTTCGTGGGTTCGTTTGACTCTGACTTGAGACTGTCCGGAACCGTTTGGGGAATCATTGCGCCCTTTCGGAGTCCGAACAGTGCTCGCCAACCTGGCATATGTCGCTGGCCGTTGGTTTATTGATCTGTTTTCGGCGAGGGTTGCTCGTGATTGTTAGTCCCTGTAATGCACCAAGAACCCCTGGCAATCGGCTGCGCAAGGCCTTTTTGGCAGGCGCAACGCTGGTAGGCCTGTTCAGCGCAGGTCAGCTCTGGGCGTTCAACCTTGACGATGTTGCGGCCAAGGCGAAGGATCTTGCCGGACAGAAGTACGAAGCGCCGAAAAGCAATCTGCCCGCTGTGTTCCGTGACATGAAGTACGCTGACTACCAGCAGATCCGTTTTCTGCCGGAGAAGGCCGAGTGGGCCAAGGACAAGACCCCGTTCAAGCTGTCCTTCTATCACCAGGGCATGCATTTCGACACGCCGGTGAAAATCAACGAAGTCACCTCGACCAAAGTCGAAGAGATCAAGTACGACCCGAGCCGCTTCGATTTCGGCAGCGTGCAGTTTGATCCAAAAGCCACCGAGAACCTCGGCTACGCCGGTTTCCGTGTGCTGTACCCGATCAACAAGGCCGACAAGCAGGATGAAATCATGACCCTGCTTGGCGCCAGCTATTTCCGCGTGGTCGGCAAGGGCCATGTCTATGGCCTGTCCGCCCGTGGCCTGGCCATCGACACCGCGCTGCCGTCCGGCGAAGAGTTCCCGCGGTTCACCGAGTTCTGGATCGAAAAGCCGAAGGCCACCGACAAGCACCTGGTGATCTACGCACTGCTCGACTCGCCGCGCTCCACCGGTGCCTACAAGCTGACCCTGCGTCCGGGCAGCGACACCATTGTCGACGTCAAATCCAAGGTGTTCCTGCGTGACCACGTCAGCCGTCTGGGTATTGCCCCGCTGACCAGCATGTTCCTGTTCGGCGGCAACCAGCCTTCGAAAGTGCTCAACTACCGCCCGGCCCTGCACGACTCCGAAGGCCTGTCGATCCATGCCGGTAACGGCGAATGGCTGTGGCGTCCGCTGAACAACCCGAAACACCTGGCCGTGAGCAACTTCAGCGTCGAGAACCCGCGTGGTTTCGGCTTGCTGCAGCGCCAGCGCGAGTTCAGCCAGTTCGAAGACCTCGATGACAACTACCAGAAGCGTCCAAGCGCCTGGATCGAGCCGGTTGGCGACTGGGGCAAAGGCACTGTCGACCTGGTCGAGATTCCGACCGCCGATGAAACCAACGACAACATCGTTGCCTTCTGGAGCCCGGAAAAACTGCCGGAGCCGGGCACGCCGTTCGAGTACGCCTACCGCCTGCACTGGACCATCGACGAGTCCGGGTTCCACTCGCCGAACCTCGGTTGGGTCAAGCAGACCCTGCGCTCGACAGGTGACGTCAAGCAGTCCAACCT
>JBOICD010000529.1:0-2599 GCA_050739855.1 Pseudomonas sp. | reverse complement strand
CCGACGTCGCCACCGACGTACAGTTCGACTGCATCGAGCTGTAACCCGGCCATCGTCGCCACCTCTGGGTTCGCTCAGGGGCGGCGACTGTTTGAGGTTCCCCTATGAGCAGCCTCGAAACATTTCCCCCTTTGCCGGCCGCCAGCAACACGGCACACGCGTTTCGTGAACGTGCAGGCGATGGTTATCCCCTTGGCGGCTTTTGTTGGCGCCACCAACTGCCGGACAGGACGCGTCCGGTGGTGATCATCAACGCGGCCACCTCGGTGCGCTGCAGCTATTACGCGCGTTTTGCCCAGTATCTGTTCAGCCACGGCTTCGATGTCATGACCTATGACTATCGCGGCATCGGTGAGTCGCGCCCGGTTTCCATGCGCCACTTCAAGGCTTCCTGGACGGACTGGGGGGCGCTGGATTTCGAGGCCATGCTGCAACGCGCCGCTCGCGAGTTTCCCGGGCAACCCGTTGATGTCGTCGGCCACAGCTTCGGCGGTTGTGCCGCAGGGCTGGCACCATCGTCCGCTCAGCTGCGCAGGCTGGTTACGGTCGGCGCGCAGTTTGCCTACTGGCGGGACTATGCCAGTGACAGTCGCTGGCAACTGTTTGGTAAGTGGCATGTGCTCATGCCGTTGCTGACCCGGCTGTTCGGCTATTTCCCCGGCAAGCGCCTGGGTTGGCTGGAAGACACCCCGGCCGGGGTAGTGAAGGACTGGAGCACGCTGACGGCGGCTTACGAGCTGCGCCCCAGCGGCAAGGCGTTGGTTGATTTGCCGTTTGCTCAGGTGACGGCACAGACGCTGGCGATCAGTTTGACCGACGATCCCTTTGGCACGGTCGCGGCGATCGAGCGGCTACTGGGCTACTTCAGGTCCAGCCCGTGCAGCCATTTGCGCATTGCACCTGGTGATATCGACGAAGTGCAGATCGGTCATTTCGCCTTTTTCCACAGCCGCTTTCAGTCCCGGCTCTGGCCAATTGCCCTGCAGTGGTTGCAACAGGGGCAACTGGCCGACGACGCGCCGGGGCGCGTGGTGACGCTTAGCGAGCCTTGAGCGGCTGAGCGGAGAACTTCACCCCGGCCAGGCCATGCTCGATCAGCGCGCGGATGTTACCGTGGTCGCTGCCTTCTGGGGTGGCCAGTACCGAGCGGTAGTGTTCGCCGAATGCCAGCAGCGCTTCTTCATCGCTCAGGCCTTCGAGCAGGGCCAGGCCCAGGGTCTTGCACGAGCCTTCGTTTTGTCCGGCGGCGTTTTCCACGCCACCGTTGTTGAACGCCTGCGGCTGGTAGTCGTAGTGGGCGGCGATAAAGGCCAGGGTGTCGGCGAATTGATGTTCGCCGGACTTCAGGCGGGTGCGCAGGGTGTTCAGATCAGTCATTGGGCTTTCCTTTGGCGAACGCCGCTTGCTGTTCGGCGCTGGCTTCTTTCTGGTATTGGGCTTTCCACTCGGCGTAAGGCATGCCGTAGACCACTTCGCGGGCCTCATCCATGCTCAGCTCGATCTGACGCTCGTCGGCGGCGGCCTTGTACCACTTCGACAGGCAGTTGCGGCAGAAGCCGGAAAGGTTCATCAGGTCAATGTTCTGCACATCCTTGCGGCTGTCCAGGTGAGCCACCAGGCGGCGGAAGGCCGCGGCTTCGAGCTCAAGTTTCTGTTGGTCGTTCATGGTCGTTCTCGTGACAAGGACAATTCAGTCTACCGCGATGCGGTTTTTCAGATGGCGGCCACCGTTGATGACCACGTTGCTGCCGGTGCTGTACTGGCTGTCGAGGAGGAACTGCACCGCCTCGATCAGCGGTTGAGCGCCAGGCTCGAATTCCAGCAGGGCCTTTTTCAGGGTTTGCTGGCGGTACGCTTCGTCGCCGCCTTCCTTGAGGATCAGCAGCCCCGGCAGGATCGCGTTGACCCTGACCACCGGCGCGTATTTTTCAGCAAAAGACAGGACCATATTCTGCAGCGCAGCCTTGGTGGCGGCATAGCCGATATGGCTCTTGCTGCCGCGCGAGGAGGTCTCGTCGCAGATGTGGATGATATCGGCCTTGGCCATTTTCAGCAGTTGCTCGCCCAGCGCCAGGTTCAGGTGATAGGGCGCTTCGACATGCAGCTTGAACATGGTGTTGAGGTTGGCCAGATCGTCATCGAGCCACAACGAGGCGTTGTGAATGATTGCCCGCAGGCCGTCATAGTTGGACTGCAAGTGCTCGATCAGGGCCTGGCGGTCTTCTTCCCGGCACAGGTCGGCCTGGAACTGGATGATGTTCGGGTGCGCGGCCTCAGGGCTTTTGCTACGGCTGGCGCTGACCACGGTATGGCCGGCCTGCGCCAGGTTCAGGGCCAACGCCAGTCCGACTCGCTGGCTGGCTCCGGTGACAAGAATTGGGCTGTTCATGGTGGGGGCGGTCAACTTTTACCGGTTCGCTTGGATAACCCCCAGCATACCCGAACTAGGCCGGGTTGCGCGCACCCTGCGGCCCACAGCGGCGCGTCGGGGCATTAAGCCAACTGGCCAGCAAGCGGGTCGACAGCGGAATGAAGAAGTACACCATCAGCGGCGTCAGCCCCAGCGTACTGAGGAGGATCCGTGGCAGCAGGTCGAGGG
>JBOICD010000528.1:0-2609 GCA_050739855.1 Pseudomonas sp. | reverse complement strand
GGGTAGGCTTGGGCAACAAGGACCACTGGCAGCAGGAAAGCCGGAAATCCCTGGACTCCCTCCAGCGAACTTACCCCTACTATGCATGGATTGGCGCAACGGACCGGCAGGGCACGGTGCTGGCTGCCACTAATGGCGTGCTCGAGAATGCGGATGTGTCGGCGAGGCCCTGGTTCAAGAACATCGAGAAGGATATTCACGTCGGGGATCTTCACGAAGCCAAGCTGCTGGCCAGGTTGCTGCCCAACGCAACGGACGAGCCATTGCGGTTTGTTGACATCGCGTTTGCCTACGTGGGGCCAGACAATAAAGCCCAAGGGGTACTGGGTGCCCACCTCTATTGGGAGTGGGCCAAGGACATCCAGAAGTCGATCATCGAACCCGTGGCCCGTGAGCGAAGGGTGGATGCGTTGATCGTGTCGACGGACAACAAGGTGCTCCTTGGGACCTCCGATTTGCAGGGCAAGACGCTGAATCTGCACAGCCTGGAAGACGCAAAACGGGGCCGTAGCGGTTTTACCGTTGAGACATGGCCGGACGGACGCGAGTACCTCGTCGGTTTCAGCCAGGGCACAGGCTACGGCGCCTATCCGGGGCTAGGCTGGAAAACACTGGTAAGGCAGGAGCTTGGCGAAGCCTATCTGCCCGTCAAGCAACTGCAGTGGCGGGTGCTGGGAAGCGGTATTGCGATTGCATCGCTTTTTTCCCTGTTGGGTTTATGCGCCGCTCGTGTCATCACCCGACCGCTGGGAGAGCTCTCGCGGGCGGCAAAAAAACTGGAAGCCGGTCATCCCGCGGAAATTGACGAGGTGAATGCGGCCTATACCGAGGTCAGAACCCTGAGCGGTTCACTGAACTCCCTCATTCGCAACCTGTTGGGCAAGGAGGCGGATCTCAAGGAGCTCAACCTGACACTCGAGAACCGGGTGAAGGAGCGTACCCTTGAACTGACTCAAGCTCTGGCCAGCGTGCGCGAAAACGAGAACCGTATCAATACCATTGTCGAAACAGCCCAGGGGGCCTTTATCGGCGTGGACTTTCAGGGGCGAATCACCGACTGGAACTCGCAAGCGCACAAAATGCTTGGCTGGACGCGCGAGGAAATCATCGGGAAATCGCTGAACACGCTGGTACCCGTGCGCTTCCATGCCAGCATTGAGCAAGCCCTGCGGCTTTTCACCAGCACGGGCGCTGCAGCTTTCACCAATACCAACCTGGAGCGACTGGTGTTGACCCGGGACGGGCGCGAACTGCCCGTGGAAATCAGGATTGGACTGATCAACGACGGCAAGCTGCAGCTTTTCAGCGCTTTCCTGCACGATATTTCGGACCGCAAGCAGGTGGAGCGCATGAAAAACGAATTCATCTCGACGGCTTCCCACGAACTTCGAACCCCGCTGGCCGCCATTTATGCCTCCCTCGACATGCTGTACTCGGGCATGGGGGGCGATCTGCCGCCCGACGTCCGGGAACTGCTGGGCATTTCACACAAGAGCGCGGAGCGGCTGGTGCGCCTGGTGAACGACGTGCTGGACGTCGAAAAAATAGAGTCACGCAGCATGACTTACCACATGGTGGCCCAGCCCCTGTTGCCGCTGGTTGAGCAGGCCATGAGCACCACCCAGACTTACGCCGACCAATATCAGGTCCGGTTTGAACTGGAGCCTGACTCGCCGACCGCCCTGGTCGAGGTTGATGCGGACCGCCTGATCCAGGTGGTGGTCAACCTGCTGTCCAATGCCGCCAAATTTTCACCGTCCGGCGGCGCGGTGGTCCGGATCAGACTTCAGCGCAGGGACAGCGCTGTCAGGTTGTCGGTGATCGATGGCGGCAACGGCATACCACCGGAGTTCCGCGACCGTGTCTTCCAGCGGTTCGCGCAGGTCGATTCGTCAGACCGGCGGCAAAAGGGCGGCACGGGCTTGGGCCTCAGCATCTGCAAGAGCATTGTTGAGCAACACCGGGGCACGATTGATTTCGTCAGTGAACCCGGCCAGGGTTGCGAGTTTTATTTCGAATTGCCACTGGCTCCACAAGCGTGATGCCGGGGACGTCCCGCTCAGGGGACCTTGGGTTGCTGGCCAACGCCTTTTCGCTTCATCTCGCCCCAGCTGGCTTCGCGCTGGCTGGCCCAGCGGTAAAGGCCCACGAGACGCCACCAGGTATTGATCTGCCGGTAGCCAAAATTCTCGGCCACCACCACCAGTGACAGCAGGGCCAAATGCCTGAATTTCGGGTAGATATGAAACGACAGTTCCTCCAGAAGCAGGCCTGACGCCGAGAGCAGGATGCCCAGGCCGATGGCCATGAACAGGAACACCAGGAAGGCCTGCCAGGAGATGAAACCGAAGACAAAGGCGAAAAGCATAAAGACATAGCCGCCCAGTTCTACCAGTGGCCCCAGCCACTCGAACAGGACCATGAAGGGAAATGCCACCCAGCCAGGTGTTCCTCCATTGCGGCTGAACATCAGGCCCCAGTTGCTGCTGAGGCTTTCCGAGAGGCCGCGTTGCCAGCGTACACGCTGGTTTTTCAGGGTTTTCATGTCCTCGGGTGCTTCGGTCCAGCATACCGGTTCGGGGACAAACTCAATCCGGTAGGTCTTGCCC
>JBOICD010000527.1:0-2610 GCA_050739855.1 Pseudomonas sp. | reverse complement strand
CAGCGGGATCAGTTCACGGGCGACGAAGGGCACGGTGACGAAGATGGTCGCCAGGACAATACCCGGCAAGGCGAAGACGATCTGGATGTCGTGATCCTGCAACCAAGGCCCGAACAGGCCCTGAGCGCCGAACATCAGCACATAGACCAGACCGGCGATCACCGGCGATACCGAGAATGGCAGGTCGATCAGCGTCACCAGGATGCTCTTGCCACGGAAGTTGTACTTGCTCACGCACCAGGCGGCGCTGACACCGAACACCAGGTTCAGTGGCACCGAGATAGCCACGGCGATCAGGGTCAGCTTCAGGGCCGACAATGCGTCAGGCTCGAAGATCGCTTCGAAGAATGTTCCCAGGCCCATTTTCAGGCCCTGGGACACCACGATAACCAGCGGCAGCAGCAGGAACAGGGCGAAGATCAACCAGCCGAGACTGATCAGGATCCGCCGCGAGGTCGAGCTGCCACGGCGGGCGGCGTTGGCCGAAGCGGCCGCGCCAAGGGTAGATGCAGACATGGACGTGGCCTCCTTCAAGGGGTTTCGATGCGCCGCTGCAGCAGGTTGATCAGCAGCAACAGGACGAAGGAAACCACCAGCATCAACACGCCGATGGCAGTAGCGCCGGTGTAGTCATACTGATCGAGTTTGACCATGATCAGCAACGGCAGGATCTCGGTTTTCATCGGCATGTTACCGGCGATGAAAATCACCGAACCGTACTCACCGACACCGCGGGCAAAGGCCAGGGCAAAACCGGTCAGCCAGGCAGGCAGCAGCGCTGGCAACAGCACATAACGGAACACCTGCAGCGGTTTGGCGCCCAGGCAGGCCGCGGCTTCTTCGACTTCCCGAGGGATGTCGGCCAGTACCGGCTGCACCGTACGCACCACGAACGGCAAGGTCACGAAGGTCAGCGCCAGGGTGATGCCCAGCGGGGTGTAGGCAATCTTGAAGCCCAGGTCGGTGGCGAACTGGCCGACCAGGCCCGCCGGCGCGTACAGCGCGGTCAGGGCGATACCGGCCACGGCTGTCGGCAGGGCGAACGGCAGGTCGATCATCGCCTCGATGATCTTGCGCCCCGGGAAGGTGTAACGCACCAGTACCCAGGCCAGCAACGTACCGATGATGCCGTTGATGATGGCGGCGCAGAGGGCAGTACCGAAGCTCAGCTTGAGTGCCGCGAGTACACGCGGTGCACTGATGATGGCCCAGAACTGCTCCCAGGTGAGCTGGGCGGCATGCACGAACATGGCCCCCAGCGGTATGAGCACAATCAGACTGAGATACACCAAGGTGTAGCCCAGCGTCAGCCCGAAGCCGGGTATGACGGGGGAAATACGACGTGACATAAAGGTCCCTGGTTGAACGCACGAAGCCCGGGACGAATCCCGGGCCCATGCTGGCTACTGAACGGCGATTATCCTGACGGCCATGGATCACTGGGCCGTGTAGATCTGGTCGAACACACCACCATCATTGAAGAACTTGGGTTGGGCAGTTTTCCAGCCACCGAAGTCTTTGTCGATAGTGACCAGATCCAGTTTCGGGAACTGCTTGGCGTATTCGGCAGCAACTTTTGCGTCACGCGGACGGTAGAAGTTCTCTGCGGCGATTTTCTGCCCGGCCGGGCTGTACAGGTGTTCCAGATAGGCCTTGGCAATCGCTTCGTTGCCCTTTTTCTCGGCATTCTTGTCGACCACGGCCACCGGCGGCTCGGCGAGGATCGACAGCGACGGCACGACGATTTCGAACTTGTCGTTGCCACCGTCTTCCTTGAGGGCCAGGAACGCTTCGTTTTCCCAGGCCAGCAACACGTCACCCTGACCGTTGTTGACGAAGGTGATGGTCGAGCCACGGGCGCCGGTATCGAGCACCGGTACGTGCTTGAACAGCTCCTTCACGTATTCCTGGGCCTTGGCTTCGCTGCCACCGGCTTTCAGGCCGTAGGCCCAGGCGGCGAGGAAGTTCCAGCGCGCACCGCCGGAGGTTTTCGGGTTCGGGGTGATTACCGAGACGTCTTTCTTGATCAGGTCGCCCCAGTCCTTGATGCCTTTGGGGTTGCCCTTGCGCACCAGGAACACGATGGTCGAGGTGTACGGCGTGCTCGCTTCCGGCAGGCGGGTCTGCCAGGTGTCCGGCAGGGACTTGCCGAGCTTGGCCACTTCGTCGATGTCGCCGGCCAGGGCCAGGGTCACCACGTCGGCGCGCAAGCCGTCGATCACTGCCCGGGCCTGCTTGCCCGAGCCACCATGGGACTGCTGGATCTTCACTTTGTCGTCCGGGTGAGCCTGCTGCCAGTGCTTGATGAACTCGGCGTTGTACTGCTGGTACAGCTCCCGGGTCGGATCGTAGGACACGTTCAGCAACTCGTAGTCCTTGGCGATGGCGGAACCGGCAAACACGGCGCTGGCGAGGGCAGCCAGGGCATAACGGCGGATGGACATGGTGAAGCTCCCGATTGGCTATTTTTTCTAATTAGGGTTATCAGCTGGGCTTGTTGCCGGGGTTCTGCAGGCGGAACTTTTCCTTGCGTTCGATCTGCACGACCTGGGCGTTGTGTACGGTGATTTCCACCGCACCGAACCGCAAATCGCGCAGAGCGCTCTGGAT
>JBOICD010000526.1:0-2612 GCA_050739855.1 Pseudomonas sp. | reverse complement strand
CTTGGCGTCAGCCTTCATGCCTTTCTGGCCTGGGCGCCAGCCGGCCGGGCAGACTTCACCGTGCTGTTCGGTGAACTGCAGGGCTTCGACCAGACGGATCATCTCGTCGACTTCACGACCCAGCGGCAGGTTGTTGACTACCTGGTGCTGAACCACGCCTTGCTGGTCGATCAGGAACGAGGCACGCAGCGCCACGCCGTCATCGTGCTCGATACCGTAGGCACGGGTGATCTCGTGCTTGACGTCGGCAACCATGGTGAACTCGACTGCGCCGATCCCGCCCTTCTCGACCGGCGTGCTGCGCCAGGCGTGGTGGGTGAACTGCGAGTCGATGGAAACACCGACCACTTCCACACCCAGCTCACGGAATTTGTCCATGCGGTTGTTGTGGGCAATGATTTCCGACGGGCAGACAAAGGTGAAGTCCAGCGGCCAGAAGAACAGCACGACGTATTTGCCGCGCAGCGAAGAGAGCTTGAAGCTGTCGACGATCGAACCGTCGCCCAGCACCGCCGCCGCATCGAAATCAGGGGCTTGCTTGTTGACCAGAATGCTCATGAAAACTCCTTGAAGAGTAGAATTCGAAGGCGTTGAAAAGATGTGCGCACTTTAGCGAGGCCGCAGAGATTAAGGAAATATCCTTAGACAATCCACCTTATAGGCCGCCTCTATTCATCTCCCGGGGCGACGGCTGTTTGCCTATGAAGGTATGCCCCGCAGCCTGCCGAGCTTTTGTTACAGCCCGTGTCCCGGCTTGCGCCGCGCTTTCGTCAGCCGCTCAAACTCGGTAAGGTCAGCGCGTTTGCCTTTACCCGGAGCCCTCTATGCAAGCCCCTGTCCTCTCTGGCCCTCAGTACCTGCGCGAAGGACTGAAACTGGTCCTGAGCCCGAGCCTGCGCCTGTTCGTGTTACTGCCACTGGCAGTCAACCTGCTGCTGTTCGTCGGCCTGATCTATTTTGCCGGTCATCAGTTCAGCCTCTGGGTCGATTCGCTGATGCCCAGTCTGCCGAGCTGGCTGAGCTTTCTCAATTATGTGCTGTGGCCGCTGTTCGTGGCGCTGGTAGCGCTGATGGTGTTCTTTACCTTCACCATGCTCGCCAACATCATTGCCGCACCGTTCAATGGATTTCTGGCGGAAAAGGTCGAAGTGGTGGTGCGTGGCACCGATGACTTCCCGGCGTTCAGCTGGGCCGAACTGATGGCCATGGTGCCGCGCACCCTGGGCCGCGAGATGCGCAAGCTGGGGTATTTCCTGCCCCGCGCGATAGCCCTGTTCATTCTCTCGCTGATCCCGGTGATCAACATTATTGCCGCACCGTTGTGGCTGCTGTTCGGCATCTGGATGATGGCCATCCAGTACATCGACTACCCGGCAGACAACCACAAGATGAGCTGGCAGGACATGCTCGCCTGGCTGCGTGAAAAGCGCTGGCAGAGCCTGGGTTTTGGCGGCATCACCTACCTGGCGTTGATGATTCCCTTCGTCAACCTCCTGATGATGCCGGCTGCGGTGGCGGGTGCCACGTTGTTCTGGGTGCGCGAGCGCTGACCTCACGTCCGGCGGCGGTGAGCATCACCGAGCGGGTGTCACGGTCGAACAGGCGTACCCCGAGATCGGCTTCCAGTGACTGAATGCTGCGGCTGAAGGCGGTCTGCGACAGGTTGGCCCGCTCGGCCGCGCGGGAGAAGTGCAACTCTTCGCTGAGCAACACCGTATGGCGGATTCGCTTCAAATCAATTGATTCGGTCACTGCATCAATCCTTGATTATTTTTGCATTGGACGCACCAGGCATGGATACACAGACTTGTTTGCCCATGCAACACCGCACCTTCAGAACAATAATTATCCGTACAAGGATTTACGCCATGCCTTTCCCTCTTCGCCCGAGCGTTCTTGCCCTTGCCTGTTTCAGCGCCCTCGGTACACGCTGCGCCAAGCGACCTGAACACCCGCATCGACACCCTGGTAAAACAGGACGAAGGGCAGATGATCGAGCTGTTCAAACAGCTGCACCGCAACCCGGAGCTGGCCTTCCAGGAGAAGGAAACTGCCGCGCGGGTGGCCAAGGCCCTGCAAGCGCAGGGCTTTGAAGTGAAGACGGCAATAGGTACCACCGGCGTGGTGGGTATCCTGCGCAACGGCCCGGGGCCGGTGGTGATGTACCGTGCCGACATGGATGCCCTGCCGATCAAGGAGGCCACCGGCCTGCCCTATCAGAGCAGCAAGGTCACGCCCTGGCTCGACAACCCCAGCCAGGCGGTCATGCATGCCTGTGGCCATGATGCGCATACCACCTGGCTGATCGAGGTGGCCAAGGTCATGAGCCAGCTCAAGGACCAGTGGTCAGGCACCCTGGTGCTGGTCGCACAGCCGGCGGAGGAGATCCTTGAAGGCGCCACCGCCATGGTCGATAACGGTCTCTACGATTTTGCCCCCAAGCCTGACGTACTGGTGGCCGCGCATGTGTCGCCGGTCTACCCGGCTGACAGCGTCGGCCTGCGCGAAGGGCCTCGCCTGGCCGGCACCGACCAGATCGACGTCGAGCTGCCTGGTATCGGCGTGTGGGAGCGGGCTTGCCCCGCGATGCGATCTGGCTGACAAACCACAAT
>JBOICD010000525.1:0-2612 GCA_050739855.1 Pseudomonas sp. | reverse complement strand
GGCTTGCCCCGCGATCCGATGTGGCTGACAGATCGCAATCGCGGGGCAAGCCCGCTCCCACCGGGGTAGGTCAGGATGCCTGCGCAGGCTGGGCAGCATCCACAGGCTTGGGCAGCGAGGACAGCATCGCCATGATCAGCGCCGCCAGGTACGGCAGCGACTGCACCAGCAGCATGGTCACCCAGAAACGCATGTCATTGCTCGGCAACCCCTGAACCAGGTAGATACCGGCGGCAGCACCCCACAGCAGCAACATGATGAACAGCTCTTCCCGGGCTTCGGAAAGCGCCACCAGCAAACCATGGCTGTCGGCGTTCTTCGGCGTGCGGAAGAACGGAATGCTGCTGGTGAAGAAACCGTACAGCACCGCTTTGGCGATGGTATGCGACAGGGCAAGGCCGGCCAGGGCTGCGGCGAAGGCGTCCTTCATGTTGACCCCGACCGCGCGGCGGTAGAGGAAGACAATCTTGCCAACCTTGAACACGAACAGCGCCAATGGCGGAATGGCGAAGATCAGCAGCGGCGGGTCAACCCGTTGCGGCACGATGATCATCGCCGCCGACCAGAGCAGGGCGCCGACGGTAAAGAAGATGTTCATGCCATCGGCAATCCACGGCAGCCAACCCGCCAGGAAATGATAGCGCTGGCCGCGGGTGAGCTCCGAGTCTTTGCCGCGCAACAGACTGGCGGCATGGCGCTTGATGATCTGAATGGCGCCATAGGCCCAGCGGAAGCGCTGCTTCTTGAAGTCGATGAAGGTATCGGGCATCAGACCCTTACCGTAGCTCTCGTGGGAGTACGCCGCCGAGTAGCCTTTCTCGAATACCCGCAGGCCGAGTTCGGCGTCTTCGCAGATACACCAGTCAGCCCAGCCGAGTTCTTCCAGCACCGAACGCCGGGTCATGGTCATGGTGCCGTGCTGGATGATCGCGTCACGGTCGTTACGGGTGACCATGCCAATATGGAAGAAGCCCTTGTACTCGCTGTAGCACAGCTTCTTGAAGGTGCTCTCGTTCTGGTCGCGGTAGTCCTGCGGCGATTGCACCACGGCGATCTTCGGGTCGCTGAAATGCGGCACCATGTGCTTGAGCCAGTTGCGGTCCACGCAGTAGTCCGAGTCGATCACCGCGATCACTTCGGCATCCTTGGCGGTGTGCGGGATCAGGTAGTTCAGCGCGCCACCCTTGAAACCGGCCAGAGGGGAGACGTGGAAGAACTTGAAGCGCTCGCCAAGCATCTCGCAATGAGCCTTGATCGGCTCCCAGACGGCCGGATCCTTGGTGTTGTTGTCGATGATCAACACTTCGTAGTCCGGATAATCCAGCGCAGCCAGAGCGTTGAGGGTCTGTTTGACCATCTCTGGCGGCTCGTTGTAGCACGGCACATGCACCGAGACTTTCGGCCGGTAGGCGCTGTCGGCCTGCACTGGCAAGAATTCCCGGCGACGTTTGTGAGTCCACACCGCCTCGGCCAGTTCATGGGCTTCGGTCAGCAACACGATGAATACCCCAAGCGCGCCGAGTGCGAGCAAAAAGCCCACCGTCAGGCTGAACCAGGTGCTGTACTGCTGGCTGTAGTCGTAGCCGATCCACACCAGTACCGAACCGCAGAGGAAGGCGATAAAGGTCAGGAAGGTACGGCCGCGCTGACGCAGGGCCGAACCATCGATCAGCAGCAAGGTCAGCGAGAGCATCGCCAGGACCACCGAACCCACCGCCAGCACGCGCCACTGCGGAATCGCCACTACCGGGCCTTCGAAGTTGAACTTTTGCTGGCGGGCGGCGTTGAACACGCCCCAGTACGCGCCGACCGATCCTTCGTCGCTGGCCTTCCACGGCTGGTCATACGCTTCGATGACGAAGTAGTTGTAGCCCTGGCGGTTGAGCTTGTTGACCAAGGTGCGCAGGTAAATGGCCTGGTCGGCCGGGGTGGCGTCGGCACCGCCACGCATGCGCCCGTTGCTTGGCCAGCCGACTTCGGAGAGCAGCAACGGTTTGCGCGGGAACAACTGTTTCAGGTCGCGGGCACGGTCAAGTACGAACTGGCCGGCATCCTTCATCGGGATGAATTCCCAGTACGGCAGGATATGCGCGGCCACCAGGTCGACGTGTTTGGCCAGCTCCGGGTGCTCTTTCCAGATGTGCCACTGTTCACTGGTGGTCACCGGTACTTTCACCGCAGCGCGCACCCGGTCCAGGTACTGGATCAGTGCTTCGGGAGTGATTTCCTTACGGAACAGCGCTTCGTTGCCGACCATGACCCGCACGACACTGCGCGAGCTGTTGGCCAGTTCGATGGCTTTCTGGATTTCCCGCTCGTTACGCTCAAGGTCCGGGCTGATCCACACCCCGAGGGTCACCCGCAGGCCGAACTCTTCGGCCAGGCGCGGAATATCCGCCTGGGTGCCTTCGACGGTATAGATACGAATACTGTCGGTCAGCTTGCTCAGTTGCTCGAGGTCCTGGCGCAGTTCGTCCTCAGTCGGGTATTGGCCCTTTTGCGGGCTTTCTCCGAGGCGGAACGGCGAGTAGGAAAAGCCAGAAATCTGCTCCGGCCAGTCAGGGGCGGAAACCGGGCGGTTGATCAGCGCCCAGAACCCGGTGAATAGCGCG
>JBOICD010000524.1:0-2614 GCA_050739855.1 Pseudomonas sp. | reverse complement strand
GCCCGCTCCCACTTGGGCTGTCATCTTCATGTCATAGATCGGGTGGCAAGATCATCGCAAACGCTTTTGAGCGTTGACTGATGAACCTGCAAGGAACACTCGATGAAATGCGATACCTCCCTGTTTGCGGCGATTGACCTGGGGTCCAATGCGTTTCGCATGATGATCGGCCAGCCGGTCAAACGAAACCGCCAGTGGGTTATCGAAGAAGTGAAATCCTTGCGCGAGCCGGTTCGGCTGGCTGAGGGCCTGCACGGCGGTGCCCTTGACGAGCTGGCGCTGGACCGAGGCTGGCAAGCGCTCGCCCGCTTTGGCAAAAGACTGCGCGGCTTCGAGCCTGGACGCGTGCGCGCAGTGGCCACCAGCGCCGTGCGTGAAGCCGCTAACGCCAAACTCTTCCTGAGCGATGCCCAGCGCCACCTGGGCTTTCCCATCGACGTCATCTCCGGCCAGGAAGAAGCCCAGCTGGTGTATACCGGCGTCAGCCATCGCATCCCTGCTGCCGATACCCGGCGTCTGGTAGTGGACATCGGCGGCGGCTCCACCGAATTGATTCTGGGCCGGGGTCAGCAAGCACTGCTGACCGAAAGCCTGGCCATCGGCAGCGGCATCTGGAGTACGCGCTTTTTCCCTGGCGGCGTGGTTCGCGCCCAGGCCTTGCTGGACGCCGAGCGCACCGCCACCTTGCAATTCGAGAAAGTCGCCCGGCGCTATCGCCACTTGGGTTGGCAGCAGGCCATCGGCTCTTCAGGTACTGCGCGAATGCTGGCCAAAGTGCTCAGGGCCAATGCCCTGAACGACTGTGGCGAAGGTGGCATCACCTACCGCGGCTTGTTGCGCCTGTCGGTGCTGCTGTTGGAGGCCGGTCACGTTAACTGCACCCGTCTGGGTGGCCTGCAGCCCCATCGCCAAAGCGCCCTGCCGGGGGGGCTGGCGATCATGCTGGCGGCGTTCAAGGCGTTCGGGATTACCGAGATGATGCCGTCCGAGCCTGGCTTGAGGTTTGGGGTGCTGCATGGGTTGATGCTTAACCGCGCTTGACATGGCCACACTGGCGGGAGGGAATGGCGGACCAAGCTCCGTCCCATCGACATTTGGCCTATCCTTCCAGGCGACCCGCTACAGTGGATATAGCAATGAGCAGCCACGAAACCACCCTCCTGCAAAGCTGGCATCACAACGCCCGCGCCTGGATCGAAGCCATCCGTAGCGGCGCGATCGAAAGCCGCCTGAAGGTCACCGACCAGGCCATCCTCCTGGCAGTGCTGGGCCGCCAGCCCGAGCATGTGCTCGACCTCGGCTGTGGTGAGGGCTGGCTGCTGCGTGCCCTGGCCGAACGGGGCATCAAGACGATCGGGGTGGATGGCGACGCAACCCTGGTCGAAGCTGCTCGGGCAGCAGGCAGTTCGCCGGTGCATCAGGCCAGTTACGACGCATTGGCAGCGGCCCAGGTAAACATCGGTAGCGATTACGACCTGATCTGCGCCAACTTCGCCCTGCTGCACCAGGACATCATCCCGCTGCTCGCGGCGATGAACGCCCTGCTCGTTCCTGGAGGCGCGCTGCTGATCCAGACCCTTCATCCCTGGACTGCGGCAGCGGGCGACTATCAGGATGGTTGGCGCGTGGAGACCTTTGCCGACTTCCAGGGCCAGTGGCAGCCCATGCCGTGGTACATGCGCACCTTGTCCAGTTGGTTCAATGCGCTGGACATGGCCGGTTTTCGCCTGGTCGGCCTGCAGGAGCCGCAGCACCCGCAAAGCCTTGTGCCGCAGTCGCTGCTGCTGGTGGCCGAGCCGCGCGACTGAAAGCAAACGGACACGAGAGTTGGCATCGGCGGCAAAAGCCAGTACAGTCTCACCCGCTACATGACACGCTCACCTGAGGACGACCTCAGGCTCGAATTCTGATCGGGGACGGCCCTGCACTTCCAAGGAAGCAGGCCATGACCGATATCTCGGCACCCTCTATCTCCCCCCCGGATAACATCCGTCCACTGATTCCCCTTTCGGCCTGGATCAGGCTTGCCGGCGCCTGGCTGGTGGTAGGCCTGTTCATGCTGGTGGGTACAGAGCTGCTTGGCAGCACCTTGAACTCATTGACCTCGACCTGGGTGTTTCTGCTGCTGTTCTTTACCATCCTGATGGCGTCTTTCGGCGTGGTGCACGAAGCCGACCACTTGGCGCAACAGCTTGGCGAACCCTATGGCACGCTGATTCTGACCTTGTCGATTGTGTCGATCGAAGTGATTCTTATCGCCTCGGTCCTGCTGGGGCCAGGTGATTTCCCGACCATTGGCAGGGATTCGATATTTGCCGTGATGATGATCATCATGAACCTGGTCATCGGTATCTGCCTGATCGCCGGCGCTGTGCGCAACGGCGAGCAGGCGTTCAATATCCAGGGTGCCAACGCGTACATTTCGATGATCGTGCTGCTCACCGCGGTCGCCTTGATACTCCCCAACTACACCTCCAGCACGGGCGAGTTCAGCGTCACCCAGGCGGTTGGCATCTCCGCGCTGACCCTTGTGCTGTACGCAGCGTTCCTGTGGATGCAGATGCGCAGCCACCGACGCTTCTTCATGCAGCCGCCAGCCGGCCAGATGAGCATC
>JBOICD010000523.1:0-2615 GCA_050739855.1 Pseudomonas sp. | reverse complement strand
GGTTTTCACAAGCCTGTGGGAGCGGGCTTGCCCCGCGATTGGTTTCAACCCTTGACCGGTACCGAACTACCACGCTTCTTGGTCTGCAACAAATGCGAGAACACCGCATGCAGATCATCCGAAGCGCTGTCCTCGTCGAGGTTGAGCTTGCTGTCGATGTGGTCCATGTGGTGCATCATCAGGCTGACCGCCTGATTGACATCACGCGCCTCGATGGCGTCGATCAGCTGCATGTGCTCGTCGTAGGAACAGTGCGAGCGGTTGCCGCTTTCGTACTGGGCGATGATCAACGAAGTCTGCGACACCAGGCTGCGCTGGAAGCTGATCAACGGCGCATTGCCGGCGGCTTCGGCCAGCTTCAAGTGGAACTCGCCAGACAGGCGAATACCGGCACCGCGGTCGCCCCGGGAGAAGCTGTCACGCTCTTCACGAACCATCTGACGCAACTCGTTGAGCTGCTCGGCGGTGGCGTGCTCGACCGCAAGTTCGGTGATGGCGCGTTCAACCATACGCCGCGAGAAGAACACCTGGCGGGCCTCCTCAACCGTCGGACTGGCCACCACCGCACCGCGATTAGGCCGCAGCAGCACCACGCTTTCATGGGCCAGGCGCGACAATGCACGGCGAATGATGGTGCGGCTGACGCCAAAAATTTCGCCCAGGGCTTCCTCACTCAACTTGGTACCCGGCGCCAGACGCTGCTCGAGAATGGCCTCGAAAATGTGCGCATAGACGATATCGTCCTGGGTTCCGCTGCGCCCGGCCTTGCCGGTACGCACTGGTTTCTTGAGAGGTTGCAGCTGTTCGTTCATGGGCACTCGAGCACGGGGATCGGCCTGTCGGACCCTGACTGTAATACCAGCCAGTGGGGCGAAGGCAAGTCTTGGTAAGAAAATTAAACGATTAAGGTATGGGCACATTGTACACAGCCGCAGCGATTTCTGCAGGGGATGATGGCCTTTATAGCGAGGCGGCGAAATTATTTGCGCACAACAGCGAAAACATTATTTGCATTCTTTGTATACAAACGCATAATCCACTCGTGCAACTTCCTGACTCAGAAGTCAACAAAAGGTCCGGTCGCCTGCCATCCCATCCGCCTCACAGAGCT
This sequence comes from Pseudomonas sp., assembly GCA_050739855.1. Lineage (GTDB taxonomy): Bacteria > Pseudomonadota > Gammaproteobacteria > Pseudomonadales > Pseudomonadaceae > Aquipseudomonas. The sequence continues at coordinate 1,504 of JBOICD010000523.1, read as the reverse complement.
TCCCAGTGCATGCGCAGGACTGGCTCTGAAAAACAAGAAAGACTTGAGGAGTACATGCTGTGGAAAGCCGCAAATCCGAAGCCCCTACGCTGGATCTTGCCCCGTCGCTCGAAACGAGCTGGCTGGAGCGGATTTTCAAACTCAAGCTACATGGCACCACCGTCAAAACCGAGATGATCGCCGGGTTGACCACCTTTATCACCATGGCCTACATCATCTTCGTCAACCCCAACATCATGGCCGATGCCGGCATCGATCACGGTGCGGCTTTTGTCGCCACCTGTATCGCCGCCGCCCTGGGCTGCCTGTTGATGGGCCTGTATGCCAACTGGCCAGTAGGCCTGGCACCGGGCATGGGGCTCAACGCCTTCTTTACCTATACCGTGGTCGGGACCATGGGCTACACCTGGGAGGCGGCGCTGGGCGCAGTATTCGTCTCCGGGGTGCTGTTCATGCTGCTGACACTTTCGCGGGTGCGTGAATGGCTGCTCAACAGCATTCCCGTAAGCCTGCGTCATGCAATGGGTGCCGGCGTCGGATTGTTTCTCGGACTGATCGGTCTTAAAACTGCCGGGATTGTCGTCGACAGCCCGGCCACCCTGATCAAGCTCGGCTCCCTGCACGAGCCAGGCCCACTGCTGGCGGCGATCTGCTTTTTGATGATCGCAGTGCTCAGCTATCACCGGGTGTTCGGCGCGATCCTGATCAGCATCATCAGCGTCACCCTCGCCGGCTGGGGCCTGGGCCTGGTCGAATACGGCGGCCTGTTCTCGCTGCCACCGAGCCTGGCACCGACCTGGATGGCCATGGATGTCGCAGGCGTGTTCAACGTCAGCATGATCGCCGTGGTGTTCGCCTTCCTCTTCGTGCACATGTTCGACACCGCCGGCACCCTGATGGGCGTAGCCCAGCGCGCCAACCTGGTGAATGCCGACGGACGCATCGAAAACCTCTCGCGCGCATTGAAGGCAGACAGTGCTTCGAGCGTGTTCGGTGCAGTGGTTGGCGTACCGCCGGTAACCAGCTATGTGGAAAGTGCTGCGGGTGTTGCCGCAGGTGGCCGCACGGGCCTGACGGCGGTGGTGGTCGGCCTGTTCTTTATCGCCGCGATGTTCTTCGCACCACTGGCCGGGATGATTCCCGCCTACGCCACGGCGGGTGCGTTGATCTATGTCGCGATGCTGATGATGGGCAGCATGGCGCACATCAACTGGGATGAAGCCACCGACAGCATCCCGGCGATCGTCACCGCGATCATGATGCCGCTGACCTTCTCGGTTGCCGACGGTATTGCCCTGGGCTTTATCACCTATGTGGTGCTCAAGGCCGGTACCGGTCGCTTCAGCGAGATCTCGGCGAGCCTGTGGGTGCTGACTGCGATCTTCATTGCCAAGTTTGTGTTCCTGTAAGCAGCGCTGCAGCCAGACAAAGCCTCACCTTCGGGTGGGGCTTTTTTGTTGGACCTTATCGCGGGGCAAGCCCGCTCCCACCGAAGGTGATCCCC
>JBOICD010000522.1:0-2627 GCA_050739855.1 Pseudomonas sp. | reverse complement strand
GCTGTGAGCCGTCCGGCAGCTCGAGTTGGCGGCGTTCACCAAGGGCCGTCTGCAACTGGCCCTGATAGTTGAGCTGATGCTGTTGCCAGCCGAACCAGCCAAGCCCCATGGCCGCGACTGCGACACCCGCGGCCAGCGCCTGCTGAATGAAGCGCCGACGCGGCAACTGGCGCACCGGATCGGCCTGGCACAACGCCTCAAGACGCGCGCGTGGCAATACATCCGCAGCGCCCCAGAGCTGGCCGAGCAAATCGTACTCATGTTGATGCTGCGGGTGCTGCGCCAGCCAGGCGTCGAATTGCGCCTGCCGGTCTGCGCTCAACGCGCCATCACGGGTGCGGGCAAACCACTGGGCTGCCTGCTCGCGCACGGCTTCGGTGCCACACCGGCACGCGTCCTGATTCATGAAAACATTCGCCTGACTCATCTCGTCGACACATCCAGGTGCTCACGCAGATGCCGGAGCGTGCGGATCATATACTTTTCGACCATGTTCTTGGTCAAGCCCATGCGTTCGGCGATTTCCGCCTGGGTCAGCCCCTCGAGTTTCTGCCAGATGAACACTCGGCGACAATTGAGCGGCAACTGCGCCAGGGCGCGCTCGACACTGTCAGCCAGCTCGATGGCATGCATGTAGGCCTCCGGGTCGCCACTGGCATCGCTGGCGGGATCGAAAATATCTTGCTCGACGGCCTGGCGGCGATCTTCGCGGCGGTAACCATCCACCGCAATATTGCGCGCGGTCTGGTGCAGATAAGCGCGTGGTTGCTCAACCCCGGCCTGGTCATTTTCCAGCACCCGGACAAACGCATCATGTGCCAGATCCTCGGCCTGCTGGCGATTGCGCAGTTTGCGCGTCCAGGTGCCGATCAGCTCTTGGTAGTGGTCGAGAAAGCCTTTGTGTCGCGACACGATGCGGGGGTCTTCGCCAAGCGATGAGGAATGACGCGAATAGTAATGTTTCTTATTAAGTGCAGCAATCGAAGATGATGGCAGGCGACGAAGCGTGTTCGGGGTAAAAAAATGTTCTGGTGGCAGTGCGCATCCTGGCCGCTGAGCACGAAAAAAAAATTGAACGCCAGCGCTGGCTTTCTCTGTGATGCCAGCATCTTTCATTGACGGACAACTGCGGTTTTTTGGCCACTTTCGTCGCTAAATTCGTCGATCACACCGTGCGACAGCAAACTAGACGAATAGCTGAAAGATCCCCGGGCATTTCGGTATTTTTAACGCTTTTGTCATCAAATTGAACCTCTACTGTTTACCTGGGTCGGTTAAAAAGTGGCTGTGCGGGATGGGGCGACAGACGTGTGCAAAATCGCGACATTTTTTGTTGATCTTGAGCCCCTCAGGTCCTAAAGTTCGCGCCGAACGTCCATGCTGGAAACGATCCATCCGGCTCAAGTACTGACGACGAGACAGCAAGGTCACCCGTAGCTCGCTTTATCACGCACGGTGACCTTTTTGCTTTCGGCGACATGCCTTGGGAAGTAGGCGAACCAAAGTGGGGATACGGAGGGCGTTCAGTTGCAGCCACTTTTTTATTCAGTTTGCCCATGGAGTCCCTAAGCATGTCGATTCAGGTCGAAGACTACTTCGCGCGCGATACCTTTCAGAAAATGAAGGCGTTCGCCGACAAGCAAGAAACCCCGTTCGTGCTCATCGACACCCAGATGATCAGCCAGGCCTACGATGACCTGCGCGCCGGTTTCGAATTCGCCAAGGTCTACTATGCGGTCAAGGCCAACCCGGCCGTGGAAATCATCGACCTGCTCAAGGAAAAAGGCTCGAGCTTCGACATCGCCTCGATCTATGAGCTGGACAAAGTGATGGGCCGTGGCGTCAGCGCCGATCGCATCAGCTATGGCAACACCATCAAGAAATCCAAGGACATCCGCTACTTCTATGAGAAGGGCGTGCGTCTGTATGCCACCGACTCCGAAGCCGACCTGCGCAACATCGCCAAGGCCGCGCCGGGCTCGAAGGTTTACGTGCGTATCCTCACCGAAGGCTCGACCACCGCGGACTGGCCGCTGTCGCGCAAGTTCGGCTGCCAGACCGACATGGCCATGGACCTGCTGATCCTCGCCCGCGACCTGGGCCTGGTGCCTTACGGTGTGTCTTTCCACGTCGGTTCGCAGCAGCGTGACATCAGCGTCTGGGATGCGGCGATCGCCAAGGTCAAAGTGATCTTCGAGCGCCTGAAGGAAGAAGACGGCATCGAACTCAAGCTGATCAACATGGGTGGCGGCTTCCCGGCCAACTACATCACCCGTACCAACAGCCTGGAAACCTACGCCGAAGAAATCATCCGCTTCCTCAAGGAAGACTTCGGTGACGACCTGCCGGAAATCATCCTCGAGCCAGGCCGTTCGCTGATCGCCAACGCCGGCATCCTGGTCAGTGAAGTGGTGCTGGTGGCGCGCAAGTCGCGTACCGCAGTCGAGCGTTGGGTCTACACCGATGTCGGCAAGTTCTCCGGCCTGATCGAAACCATGGACGAGTCGATCAAGTTCCCGATCTGGACCGAGAAGAAAGGCGAGATGGAAGAAGTAGTGATCGCCGGCCCGACCTGCGACAGTGCCGACATCATGTACGAGCACTACAAGTACGGCCTGCCGCTGAAC
>JBOICD010000521.1:0-2627 GCA_050739855.1 Pseudomonas sp. | reverse complement strand
TCATGTCGACGTCCTTGAGGCGCGCCGGCCCGAATGGTGCCCGGCGGGTGATATGCACAAGCTTGGTCGAGCAGAAACAGAACAGCCAATCGCCATCGCTGAGCAGGCAGTTGAACACGCCCTTGCTGCGGTACTCGGCGCAGGCCTCGACCAGCACTGGCAGCAGCACTTCAACCGGCACCGGCTCCGGGAACGCCTCGCGTAAGCGGTTGAGCAGGTCGCAGAAGGCCGCTTCGCTGTCAGTATCACCAATCGGCCGATAAAAGCTGGCCTGGCCCTGGAACTCACCAAGCTGACCGTTATGAGCGAAGCACCAGTTGCGCCCCCACAACTCGCGGACGAACGGATGGGTGTTGGACAGACAGACCTTGCCGACATTGGCCTGGCGAATGTGGCCGATCACCACCTCGCTCTTGATCGGATAACGCTGCACCAGATTGGCCACTTCCGATTCGCTGCTCGCCGCCGGGTCCTGGAACAAACGCAGGCCACGGCCTTCGTAGAAGCCGATACCCCAGCCATCGCGGTGCGGCCCCGTACGCCCGCCGCGTTGCATCAGCCCGGTGAAGCTGAAAACGATGTCGGTCGGCACATTGGCACTCATGCCCAGTAGTTCACACATGCTTGACGGCTCCCGGGCAAATCCTACAAGCGCGGCTCGACCCGCGAACGATTGCCGCCCAGTGGCGCTTCAGGCGGGTTGCGGTAGCGATCACTGCTGTTGGCGGCAAGCGACTCATCGACCAGCGCTTCTTCGGCATCACGCTTGGCGGCCGCTTCGGCCTGCTCGCGACGGGCCTTGACGCGTTTTTCCACCGACCAGCGCAGCACCACGAACAGCCCGTAGAACACAAAGGCGATCATGCCGTACATGGCCAGGTCGGCGGCGGCACGCAAGGCGTTGTTGCCGACCTTGAACAGCAGGTCGAGGGCGGTAATGGCAATGGCTGGGGCGAACTTGTCCTTGACCGGATCGATGATGGTCGGGGTCAGCAGCAAGACTGCCATCAGCACCCGCAGCGGTTCGCGCAACCAGCGCCACATCCAGCGGGTCAGGCGAAAGCCCACCGCCAGGCAACCCAGGGCAGCCAGGGCGTAAAAGCCCCAGGCGAGCAGATAGTCGTTCTCGGTCATGGTGTCCGTGGCAAGCTAAGCAAATAGACGCTTATGATAAACACATTTCAGCGCGCAGGCGCCCCCCAGCCAAGAGATCCCCCCGCATGTCCGCAGACGCCACCGCTCCCCGCGCCCCGATTGCCCGCAAGGCCGAAGGCGCTGATCCGTATGCCTGGCTTCAGGAACGCGATAGCCCCGAAGTCATTGCTTACCTGAACGACGAGAATGCCTACCAGGCGTCGCAGCTGGCCGACCAGGCGCAATTGCGCGAACAACTGTTCGAAGAGATCAAGGGCCGTATCCAGGAGACCGACCTGTCGGTGCCCTCACCCTGGGGCCCTTACCTCTACTACAGCCGCACCACGGCAGGTGAGGAGTATCCACGCCATTACCGCTGCCCGCGCCCGACTGATGACTCGACTACCGTTGACGAAAGCCAGGAAGAACTGCTGCTGGACCCCAACCCGTTGGCCAACGGTGGCTTCCTGTCCCTCGGTGCCTTCAACATCAGCCCCGACCACCAGCGCCTGGCTTACAGCCTCGATACCAGCGGCGATGAAATCTACACCCTGTACGTCAAGGACCTGACCAGCGGCGCCACCGAGCAACTGCCGTACGACAACTGCGACGGCAGCATGACCTGGGCCAACGACAACCAGACGCTGTTCTTCGCCGAACTGGACGACACCCAACGCCCGCACAAACTGCTGCGCCATCGCCTCGGGCGCGAAGGTTGCCAAGCGATTTTCGAAGAAACCGACGGGCGCTTCTTCCTGCATTGCTACCGATCCAGCTCCGAACGCCAACTGATCCTGCTGCTCAACAGCAAGACCACCAGTGAAGCCTGGGTGCTCGATGCCGAACAGCCTGATGGCGATTTCACCTGCCTGGCACCTCGCGTCGAAGATCATGAATACTTCCCCGACCACGGCCAGCTCGACGGCCAGTGGCGCTGGTTCATCCGCACCAACCAGGACGGCATCAACTTCGCCCTGTACCAGGCCGCCAGTGAACAGGTACCGACCCGCGAACAGTGGCAACTGCTGGTACCTCACCGTGACAGGGTGATGCTCGAAGGCCTGAGCCTGAACGCCAGCGCCCTGAGCCTGAGCCTGCGCGAAGGCGGCCTGCCGATCATCGAAGTACACCCGCAAGGCCTTGCGCCTTACCGGGTGGAATTGCCGGATGCGGCCTACAGCCTCTACGTGCAGGACAGTCTGGAGTTTGCCAGCCCGCGCATCCGTCTGCGCTACCAGGCCCTGAACCGCCCGGCCCAGGTGCGCCAGCTGGAACTGGCGAATGGCGCCCAGCAGGTACTCAAGGAAACCCCGGTGCTCGGCCCCTTCGACCCCGACGCCTACGTCAGCCAGCGCCTCTGGGCCACGGCCAGTGATGGCACCCAGGTGCCGATCAGCCTGGTTCAGCGCCGCAGCGACCTGGGCAAGCCGGTACCGCTGTACCTGTATGGCTACGGCGCTTATGGCGAAAGTCTCGACCCGTGGTTCTCGCAT
>JBOICD010000520.1:0-2634 GCA_050739855.1 Pseudomonas sp. | reverse complement strand
AGCCCGCTCCCACCGAGATCACTTGTGGGAGCGGGCTTGCCCCGCGAAATTTTGCGCTTCACGCCGGCTGATCCAGCCCCACACCCAGTTGCCGCGACAGGCACGGCCAGCGTTTCCACGCGGCGCCTGTGTCCGGGCTGCTGAGTTTTTCGCGGTATTGCTCGACCGACTCCAGGGCAAAGCTCTCTTCATTGAGCATTTCGTCCACAGAGTGGTGCACCACTTCATCCAGCTGATTGGCGAACGCTTCGCCGATCAGTTGGTGGGCGATCAGGTTGGCCACGGTGGTGTCCAGCGGGATCAGCGGTTGCTGGAAGTGCTTGATGTACAGGTCGTTGACTTCTTCCACCAGGCGGTGGGCCAGGTAGGCTTCGTCCAGCAGGCATCCCAGGCCGAGGTGGGTGTTGGTGATGGCTGGCGGTTGCAGGAAATACTGTTCAGCGATTTTCAGCACCGGTTTGATCTGCGATTCGATACCGGCTTCGCGGGCCACTGCATTGGCGGCCTCGAGCATTTCCGGCACCTGTTCGATGTAGGCGCTGACGAAGCGCGCCAAGGCACCTTGGGCGTCGCTTTGCGGCAGCTGGATCGAAGGATGCAGGTGCGGCAGTTGTTTGGTCAGTTGTTCTTTCAGTTGGCCGGTTTCGGTCTCATGTTGATGGGCACGGTTGATCTGCTCGCGCAAAGCGGCGATGTTCATGACAACTCCAGGGTAAAGGCGTGACAAACGGAAGACATAAGGTAGCTCGGTTCTGCAAACCGCTAAGACGTATTTGGCATAAACCTGAACCACTTATAGTCAACAATTATATCTAAATGCCGTCATTGTGCTCTCACCCCAGATAAACCACGGCTTGACGCGCAAACGTTCAACTGCGCCAGTTTGAATTCTGCTATCGCATTGCGTGGTCAAGGTCGCTGTCTATACTCCGGTTTGAAAGTGATTCGCTGATGAGGCCCGACTGCAGTTCGCAGGGGCTCGGTCGTCGAAGTTCGCAGTCTTGGCCACCGTACCCTTAGCCGTAGGTCCACGCCTCCGGGATAACAAGAACGATAAGGGGAACCCGCAATGATGCGACATCCACACGTCTGGATGGGCCTCCTGTTGTGGTCGGTATTCGGTCAGGCCAACGCCGCCTGGACCGTGAACATGGCGCCAGGGGCGACTGAAGTCAGCAACGCAGTGTTCGACCTGCACATGATCATCTTCTGGATCTGCGTGATCATCGGCCTGGTGGTCTTTGGCGCAATGTTCTGGTCGATGATCATCCACCGTCGTTCCACCGGCCAGCAGCCTGCGCATTTTCACGAGCACACCTGGGTCGAGATCATTTGGACGGTGGTGCCGTTCCTGATCCTGGTGGCGATGGCCATTCCGGCGACCAAGACCCTGATCGAGATCTACGATGCCAGTGAGTCGGATGTGGATATCCAGGTCACGGGCTACCAATGGAAGTGGCATTACAAATACCTGGGCCAGGACGTCGAGTTCTTCAGCAACCTGGCCACCCCCGCCGAGCAGATCCACAACCAAGCCCCCAAAGACGAGCATTACCTGCTCGAAGTCGACCAGCCGCTGGTATTGCCGGTGGGGGCCAAAGTGCGCTTTCTGGTGACCGCCGCCGATGTTATCCACTCCTGGTGGGTGCCGGCCTTCGCGGTCAAGCGCGACGCCATTCCCGGCTTCGTCAACGAGGCCTGGACCCGGGTCGAGAAGCCCGGCATCTACCGCGGCCAGTGCACTGAGCTGTGCGGCAAGGACCACGGCTTCATGCCGGTGGTGGTGGAGGTCAAGGCCAAGGCCGATTACGACACCTGGCTTGCCGAGCGCAAGGCCGAGGCGGCCAAGCTCAAGGAACTGACCAGCAAGGAATGGACCCTGCAAGAGTTGGTCGAGCGCGGTGACAAGGTCTATCACACCGCCTGCGTGGCTTGTCACCAGGCCGAAGGTCAGGGCCTGCCACCGATGTTCCCGGCACTCAAGGGTTCGAAAATCGCCACCGGGCCCAAGGAAGATCACCTGAACCTGGTTTTCCACGGCAAGCCGGGCACCTCCATGGCCGCGTTCGGCAAGCAGCTGTCGGAAGTGGATATCGCCGCCGTGGTGACCTACGAGCGTAACGCCTGGGGTAACAACAAAGGCGACATGGTCACGCCAAAAGACGTGCTGGCGATCAAACAGGTGGAAAGCAAATGAACCAGCCCATCGAGCGTTCACCGGATACCGGGAGAGTGGACATGAGTGCAGCGATCGACGATCACGTTCATGCCGGCCATGAGCACGCCCACGGACCGGCCAAGGGCCTGATGCGCTGGGTGCTGACCACCAACCACAAAGACATCGGCACTATGTACCTGTGGTTCAGTTTCATCATGTTCCTGCTCGGCGGCTCGTTCGCCATGGTGATCCGCGCCGAGCTGTTCCAGCCCGGCCTGCAGATCGTCCAGCCGGAATTCTTCAACCAGATGACCACCATGCACGGCCTGATCATGGTCTTCGGCGCGGTTATGCCGGCCTTCGTCGGCCTGGCCAACTGGATGATCCCGCTGATGGTCGGCGCGCCAGACATGGCTTTGCCGCGGATGAACAACTTCAGCTTCTGGTTGCTGCCGGCAGCCTTTGCGCTGCTGATT
>JBOICD010000519.1:0-2636 GCA_050739855.1 Pseudomonas sp. | reverse complement strand
GTGTAAGCCCGCTCCCGCAGGGTGGACTCTGTGGGAGCGGGCTTGCCCCGCGATGCTTTTTTACAGACTCAACGTACCGCTAGCTACCCGCCGGGCATAACCCCCAATTTTCACCCGTTCCCCTTCCAGCCGGCAGAACAGCTCCCCGCCGCGACTGGAACACTGAAAGGCGTGCAACTCATTCTTACCCAAGCGCTCAGCCCAAAAGGGAATCAGACAGCAGTGGGTCGAACCGGTCACCGGATCTTCGGGAATACCAATCCCCGGAGCAAAGTAACGCGACACAAAGTCATACTTCTCGCCCCGCGCCGTGACGATCACCCCTAATCCAGGTAATTGCGCCAGCGCCGCCATGTCCGGCGCGCAGTCGCGTACCGCTTGTTCAGACTCAAGTACCACCAACAATTCCTTGGTCTGCAGCACCTCCAGCACCGGACAGCCTAAAGCCTCGGCAACCGGCAATGGCTGACTTACCGGTTGCGGATCGATACGTGGAAAGTCCAGCAGCAATCGCCCGTGTTCACGGCTAACGCTCAAGGGCCCGGACTGGCTCTGGAACAGCAGGCGTTCGCTCGGCACCTGGTAGACCTCCAGCAGCACATGGGCACTGGCCAGGGTCGCGTGACCACACAAGGGGACTTCAGTGGTGGGGGTAAACCAGCGAATCTGCCACTGCGCGCCATCCGCCACCACAAAGGCGGTTTCGGCAAGGTTGTGCTCAGCGGCAATTTGCTGCATCAGCTCATCGCTGAGCCAATGGTCGAGGCGGTAGACCATGGCCGGATTGCCGGCAAAGGGACGCTCACTGAAGGCGTCGACCTGATGAAATTCCAGCTGCATGCGGCGACTCTCTCTGTTCTGGGGCAGTGAGCATGCCCGTAACCAGGCAGTGGCTAACAGAGACAGAGTCGTCGGATTTTCAGCATACAGTTGTCAGTCGCGGGCGATGGCGACGAATTTTGCCTGCGTGTGCTCAGCCAGCACCGTCGCGGCCAGTTCCACTTCCAGCCCGCGCCGCCCGGCACTGACGAAAATCGTTTCAAAAGATTGAGCTGACTGATCAATAAAAGTCCGTAGGCGCTTCTTCTGGCCCAGCGGACTGATCCCGCCCAGCAGGTAGCCTGTGGAACGCTGGGCGGCTGCCGGGTCGGCCATCTCGCACTTCTTCACCCCGGCCGCGTGGGCAAGGCCCTTCAGATCGAGACTACCGATCACCGGGACCACCGCCACCAGCAATTCACCCTTTTCACTGCTTGCCAGCAAGGTCTTGAACACCCGCACCGGCTCAAGATTGAGCTTTTCCGCCGCTTCAAGCCCGTAGGACGCCGCTTTGGGATCATGTTCATAACTGTGAATGTGATGTTCGGCGCGAACCTTTTTCAGCAGATCCAGGGCGGGGGTCATGCAAGACTCCAAACAAAATGTGAATGCCATTTCGCTGGCTACTTTAGGACAAAACCACCGCCCCAACCACTGTATCGGTCCCTCAACCCTGCCCTTCACTGCCGCAACGATCAGCCTCATCACCAAGGCCAATAGTCAGTTTGTGAACGCCGGTTCACTTTCGACCTTTGACATAAGCGTTTCTTGTCTATATTTTTTCGATTCTGAATATAGCAATGCACCGATCAGGTGCATTTTTTGCCGTCTGCCTGACCGAAATGGGGATTTTAGTCGGGCTTTTGTCGAGCGCTCACTGCGCCTCACAACAACAAAAACCGAGGTAACAAATGACGACAGCTCTGCGACAACCCACCTTATCCAGCCAATGCATGGCCGAGTTCCTCGGCACCGCCCTGCTGATTTTCTTCGGTACCGGCTGCGTGGCTGCGCTCAAAGTCGCGGGTGCCAGCTTCGGCCTGTGGGAAATCAGCATCATCTGGGGCGTCGGCGTGAGCATGGCGATCTACCTGACCGCCGGGGTATCCGGCGCTCACCTCAACCCTGCAGTGAGCATCGCCTTGTGGCTGTTCGCCGGGTTCGAGAAGCATAAACTGCCGTTCTACATCGTCGCCCAGATCGCCGGGGCCTTCTGTGGCGCCGCACTGGTCTATACGCTATACAGCAACCTGTTCTTCGATTACGAACAAACCCATGCCATGGTTCGTGGCAGCCAGGCCAGCCTTGAACTGGCTGCGGTATTCTCCACCTACCCACACCCGGCGCTGTCCACCGGCCAGGCATTTCTGGTCGAGGTGATCATCACTGCCGTATTGATGGCGGTGATCATGGCCCTGACCGACGACAACAATGGCCTGCCCCGCGGTGCCATGGCACCGTTGCTGATCGGCCTGCTGATTGCCGTGATTGGCAGCGCCATGGGGCCGCTGACCGGCTTTGCGATGAACCCGGCCCGTGACCTGGGGCCCAAGTTGATGACATTCCTCGCCGGATGGGGCGAAGTCGCCTTTACTGGCGGTCGCGACATTCCCTATTTCCTGATTCCGATTTTTGCGCCGATCATAGGGGCGAGCCTTGGTGCCGCCCTGTACCGCGGTGTGATCGCCCGCAACCTGCCGGTTGCCGAGAGCGAGAGCGCCCAGACCGACGCCAACCCTCAGGGCAAGACCCAGGCATCCTGATGCCGAACGGGCGAGCCAGGCTCGCCCTGCCCTGATAACTACCCTATTAAGTGC
>JBOICD010000518.1:0-2641 GCA_050739855.1 Pseudomonas sp. | reverse complement strand
GGCTTGCCCCGCGATGAGGCCCTTAACCCCAGCGCAATTGCTGCGCCGGAACCGGCCGTCCAAACCAGTACCCCTGCCCCAGCTGGCACTCATGTTCGAGCAAAAACTGCGCTTGCTCGGCCTGCTCGATACCTTCGGCAAGGACCTGCATACCCATGCTTTTGCCCAGGGCGATGATCACCCGGACAATTGCCGCATCGTCTTCATCGCACGGCAGGCCAGCGACAAAACCCTGGTCGATCTTGAGCTTTTGCACCGGCAAGCGCTTGAGCCGCAACAGCGAAGAGTAGCCCGTGCCAAAGTCATCGATGGCCAGGCGCAGCCCCAGTTCACGCAAGCGGTGCAACTGTTCAAGGGCGACTTCAGGGTCATCCATCACCGCACTTTCGGTCACTTCCAGTTCCAGCATCGCCGGGGCCAGACCGGTTTCATGCAGCACCTTGGCCACCTGTTGATAAAGGTCGCGATGGCCAAACAGGCGGCTGGAAATGTTCACCGCCACGAACTGCAGCGGCCGCCCGCTGTCCTGCCATTGCACCATCTGTGCGCAGGCATGGTGCAAGACCCAGGTATCGATATCGGCAATCAGACCGGTGCGTTCGGCAATCGGGATGAACTCACCGGGCGCCACCAGCCCGCGCTGTGGGTGCTGCCAGCGCACCAGTGCCTCGACACCAATCATCGCGCCGCTGTTGAGCTCATGCACCGGCTGGTAATAGACCCGCAGCTCTTCCTGCTCCAGCGCCCGACGCAGTTCTCCAGCGGTTTCAACCCGCTGCTGGGCATGGGCCGTCAGCTCTTCGGTGTACAGCGCGTAACCGGCACGCCCGCAGGCCTTGGCCTTGAACAGCGCCGAGTCGGCATTGCGCAACAGCTGCTCGGCGCTCAGGGCATCGCTGGGGAACAGGCTGATACCAATGCTGGCGCTGACGAACAGGCGCTGATCATCGAACTCGAAGGGTTGCTTCATCGCATCAATGATAGTTTGCGCCAGTGCTGCGGCCTGGCCGACCTGCGGGCACTGCTCGGTGAGCACGGCAAACTCGTCGCCCCCCAGCCGGGCCAGGGTCACACCACTACCGAACAGCACCTTGAGACGCTCACCCACCACTTTGAGCAACTGATCACCAACATTGTGCCCAAGGCCGTCGTTGATGCTCTGAAAATGGTCCAGGTCCAGTAACAGCAGCGCACAACCGCGCTTGTTGGCCTGGGCAGCGGCCAGCGCCTGTTCGGCGCGGTCGTTGAACAGCAGACGATTGGGCAAGTCGGTAAGCGGATCATGATGGGCCAGGTAGGCCAGCTCGCGCTCGCTGTGCTTGATCGCACTGATATCGCTGAACACCGCCACATAGTGGCTGAGCTCGCCACTGTCATTGCGGATCGAGCAGATGGTCTGCCACTGCGGGTACACCTCGCCACTCTTGCGCCGGTTCCAGATCTCGCCGCTCCACTCAGCCTTTTCGGCCAGGGTCGCGTAGATCTCCTGATAGAACGCCGGCCCATGCCGCCCGGACTTGAACTTGCTCGGCCGCTGACCGATGACCTCGTCCTTCTCGTACCCGGTAATCTGCATGAACGCGCGGTTCACATGCACGATCACCCCGTCACGATCGGTCACCAGCACGCCTTCAAGCGTGCTGTCGAACACCGCCGCGGCCATGCGCAGACGTTCGCGGTCTTCGCGGCGCAGGCGTGCGCCAACACCGATGAAATTCAACAGCCGGGCTCGGGAAGTGAAGATCAGCATGGCGCTGCACAGCACCCAGACATAGGCACTGAACAATTGCCAGCGGGCCAGTTGCTGAGGATTATCGAAAAGACTGCTCAATAATTGATCAGACAGTGCCAGCCAGAGCACAGACAACACCAGATAGAGCGCAGCCATGCGCATGGCGTCTCGAATGGAAGCAGACATAAGGTCCTGACAAGCCCACAAAAAATAGTGGGGGATTATAGAGTAGAAACATCCCGTGACCTCCTATCTAAAAGGCCGACTGGTTTTATTTGCCGGTGCAGGGATAATGCTTCCCGCTGTTCCTTATGTTCTAGAGGGCCCTTTCGCCTATGTGGTACCAAGGTTTGCTCAACTTGTCGGCCTGGCAACTGCTGGCAGTTACCCTGGTCATGACCCATGTGACCATCGTCAGTGTCACGGTCTACCTGCACCGCTATTCAGCCCACCGCTCGCTGGAACTGAACGCCGGGCTCAAGCACTTTTTCCGTTTCTGGCTGTGGTTGACCACAGCGCAGAACACCCGCGAGTGGACGGCCATCCACCGCAAGCACCACGCCAAATGCGAGACCGTCGACGATCCGCACAGCCCGGTGATCCTGGGGTTGTCCACCGTTCTGCGCAAAGGTGCCGAGCTGTACCGCGAAGAGGCACAAAACCCGGAAACCCTGCGGATCTACGGCAAGAACTGCCCGGAAGACTGGATCGAGCGCAACCTCTACTCGCGCTACAAGCTGGGCGGTATCGCCCTGATGGCGGTCATCGACCTGCTGCTGTTCGGCACCATCGGCATCACCATCTGGGCGGTGCAGATGATGTGGATTCCGTTCTGGGCCGCCGGGGTCATCAATGGCCTTGGCCATGCCGTCGGTTATCGCAATTTCGAATGCCGCGACGCCGCCACCA
>JBOICD010000517.1:0-2641 GCA_050739855.1 Pseudomonas sp. | reverse complement strand
TCGCGGCACTGGTGGCCGGCGATATTTCCCTGGACCCGAACCTGGCCAGCGCCCTGGCAATGATCCTGGTCGGGCTGATGACCCTGGTGACCGTCGTCCATCAATGGCTGTTGAAGAGGAGCTACCATGTCGCGCGCTGAACCGGGCACGAGCCGCCTCTACCATCGCCTGATGGTCTATTTACTGTTCATCATCCTGTTGCTGCCGCTGGCTGGCACCCTCCTCTATTCCCTGGCCACCAGCTGGTCGGCGAGCCTGTTGCCCAGCGGCCTGACCTTCAAGTGGTACCTGGCGCTATGGAGCGATCCGCGCTTTCTGGCCGCCTTCGGCCAGTCGCTGCTGGTCTGCGTCGGTGCGCTGCTGCTGTCGGTGCTGCTGATCCTGCCGTTGCTGTTCGTGGTCCACTATCACTTCCCGCGGCTCGATGCGCTGATGAACATCCTCATCCTGCTGCCCTTCGCCGTGCCGCCGGTGGTGTCTTCGGTGGGCCTGCTGCAGCTATACGGTTCCGGGCCGATGGCCATGGTCGGCACGCCGTGGATCCTGATCGGCTGCTATTTCACCGTGGCCTTGCCGTTCATGTACCGGGCGATCACCAACAACCTGCAGGCGATCAACCTGCGCGACCTGATGGACGCCGCTCAACTGCTCGGTGCCAGCACCTTCCAGGCGGCGTTCCTGGTGGTGCTGCCAAACCTGCGCAAGGGCCTGCTGGTGGCCTTGCTGCTGTCGTTCTCGTTCCTCTTCGGCGAGTTCGTCTTCGCCAACCTGCTGGTCGGCACCCGCTACGAGACCCTGCAGGTGTACCTGAACAACATGCGCAACAGCAGTGGCCACTTCAACAGTGCGCTGGTGATTTCCTATTTCCTCTTCGTGCTGGTGCTGACCTGGGCAGCCAACCGCCTGAACAAGGACAAGTCCTGATATGAGTTTTGTCAGCGTACAGAATCTGCAAAAAAGCTATGGCGCAAGCCCAGTGTTCACCGACATCAACTGCCAGATCCAGCGCGGCGAATTCGTCACCCTGCTCGGCCCCTCCGGCTGCGGCAAATCCACCCTGCTGCGCTGCATTGCCGGGCTGACGGCGGTCGATAGCGGCAAGATCCTCCTCGACGGCAACGACCTGGTACCCCTGAGCCCGCAAAAACGCGGGATCGGCATGGTGTTCCAGAGCTACGCCTTGTTTCCCAACATGACCGTGGAGCAGAACGTCGCCTTCGGCCTGCGCATGCAAAAGGTCAATGCCGACGACAGCCGCAGCCGCGTGCGCGAGGTGTTGCAACTGGTGGAACTGCAGGACTTCGCCAGCCGTTATCCGCATCAGCTGTCCGGCGGCCAGTGCCAGCGTGTGGCCCTGGCCCGCTCGCTGGTCACCCGCCCGCGCCTGCTGCTGCTCGATGAACCGCTGTCGGCGCTGGATGCGCGGATTCGCAAGCACCTGCGCGAACAGATCCGCCAGATCCAGCGTGAACTGGGCCTGACCACCATTTTCGTCACCCATGACCAGGAAGAGGCGCTGACGATGTCAGACCGGATTTTCCTGATGAACCAGGGCCGCATCGTCCAGAGCGGCGATGCCGAAACCCTCTATACCGCGCCTGTGGACGTGTTTGCCGCAGGTTTTATCGGCAACTACAACCTGCTCGACGCCGACAGCGCCAGCCGCCTGCTGCAGCGCCCGGTGAACAGCCGCCTGGCGATCCGCCCGGAAGCCATCGCCCTGAGCCTTGGCGGTGAGCTGGAAGGCCAGGTACGCAGCCACAGCCTGCTGGGCAACGTGATCCGCTACCGCGTCGAAGCCCGCGGGGTAGAATTGTTGGTCGATGTACTCAACCGCTCGTCCGCCGACCTGCACCCGGACGGCCAGCGGGTATCCTTGTCGATCGATCCCACCGCCCTCTGCGAAGTCGCCTGAGGGTTGCACAGGAGTATTTCTGAACATGGCACTAGCGATTTTCGATCTGGATGAAACCCTGATCCACGGCGATTGCGCCTCGTTGTGGAGCGAGCAGATGGCCCGCCTTGGCTGGGTCGATGGCGAATCCTTCCTGCGTCGCGACAAGGAACTGATGGACGCCTACGGCAGAGGGCACCTGGCCATGGAGGACTATATGGCCTTCAGTCTGGAGCCGTTGATCGGGCGTACACCGGATGAAGTCGATCATCTGGTGGGGCCGTGGGTGGAAGACTTCATCGAGCCGATCATCTTCAGCGATGCGACCCGAACCATCGCCGCCCATCGCAAGGCGGGTGACCGGATCCTGGTGATCTCCGCCTCCGGCACCCACCTGGTCGCGCCGATTGCCGAACGCCTGGGCATTGACGAGATTCTCGGCATCGAGCTGGAGGTGGTGAACGGTGTATACACCGGCAAGACCGTCGGCACCCTGACCTACCGCGAAGGCAAGATCACCCGCTTGCTGGAATGGCTGGATCAGGAAGAAGAGAACCTGGAGGGTGCGAGTTTCTATTCCGACTCGCGTAATGACCTGCCGCTGTTGCTGAAGGTGGATTACCCGCATGTGGTCAATCCGGACCCGGTGTTGCGTGAACAGGCCGAGAAGGCTGGCTGGCCGATTCATAGCTGGAACTGATTGAAGCCATCGCGGGGCAAGCCCGCTCCCACAGGTTCGGTCCACCC
>JBOICD010000516.1:0-2652 GCA_050739855.1 Pseudomonas sp. | reverse complement strand
GGGTGAATTGGTTTCCCGGTGGGAGCGGGCTTGCCCCGCGATGCATTCGCTGTTTCCCTGCCATAATGCCCCGACTGTCCAACTACCTGTCAGGGCCTTGCGATGATCGGCTTCACCTTGCGCCAGCTGGAATACTTTGTTGCCGCCGCCGAGCAGGGCAGTGGCAGCGCCGCCGCCCGGGCCAAGCATATCTCCCAGCCATCGGTGTCGTTGGCGTTGTCACAGCTGGAGGCGAGCCTGGGTGAAAAGCTCTTTCACCGTCAGGTCAGTCGCGGCCTGGAGCTGACCCCGGCGGGCCGCAAGCTGCTGGAGCAGGCGCGGGAGATGCTCAACCTGGCAACGGCGATCAGTGGCAGAGGCGAGGAGCAGACGACTGTGCGCGGCGCCTTGAGCCTGATCTGTTTCCAGGACCTGGGCCCTTACTATGCACCGCGGTTGTTGAGCGGCTTTCGCCTGCGCCATCCCGAGGTCACCATTACCCTGTTCGAAGCCGACCTGGCCGAAGTCAATCGCCGCCTCAGCGATGGCAAGGCAGAGCTGGCGCTGACCTATGATGTCGGGCTGGATTCGCCGATCGAGAAACGTGTGCTGGCGCAATTGGCGCCCTACGCCCTGTTGCCTGCCGATCACCCCTTGGCCCAGCAGGAAAAGGTCTCGCTGGTCGATCTGGCCGCCGAATGCCTGATCCTCGAAGACATCGCCAGGACCCGGGAATACTTCCTGTCGTTGTTCTGGGCCCATGATCTGCAACCGGCGGCGACGCAATTGACCCAGACCTTCGAGATGCAGCGCGGGCTGGTTGCCCACGGATACGGGGTGGCATTGTCCTGTACGCGACCGGTGGGCGATTGCAGCTATGACGGCAAACCACTGGCCTGCCGCCCCTTGCTTGAAACCGTGAGCCCACAGCCAGTGGTGTTGGCCCAGTCCAGTGCCATGCGTCCATCAGCGGCGGCGCAGGCGTTCCTGGACTGGGCAAGCCAGCAATTCCCCGCCTGACTCAGCTCGCCGGATCGGCCACTGCCACCAGCGGTTTAGCCTTGCGTGCCACGCACAGCCAGTAGCCCAGCGACAGCAGGAGCAGCCAGCCGATGCCGACATACAAGGCCATGCGGGTGTCCGGGAACCAGGCAAGCACACCGAAGATGAACAGCATGAACACAGCCGCGCAGGCCGGACCAACCGGCCAGAGGGGTACCGGGAAGTGCAGTTTGGCCACTTCTTCGGCGCTCATGCCGCGGCGCATGACCATCTGCGACAGCAGGATCATCAACCATACCCAGACAATCGAGAAGGTCACCACGGCGGCGAGGATCAAGAACAGGTTTTCGGGTGCCAGGTAATTGAGCAGCACCCCGAACAGCAGCGCCACCGCCATCACCACCACGGTCATCCATGGCACCCCGAAGCGTGACAGACGCGAGAAACTGGCCGGCGCCTGACCGTTCTGGGCCATGCCGTACATCATGCGTCCAGCGCTGAAAATATCGCTGTTGATCGCTGACACCGCCGCCGAGATCACCACAATGTTCAACAAGGTTGCCGCCGACCCGATGCCCAGGCCACTGAATATCTGCACGAAGGGGCTGCCTTCGCTGCCGATCCTGGTCCAGGGGTAGATCGACATCAGCACGAACAGGGTGAACACGTAGAACAGCAGGATGCGTAGCGGCACCGAGTTGATCGCCTTGGGGATGACCCGCTGCGGGTCGCGGGCTTCACCGGCAGTAATGCCGATCATCTCGACGCCGCCGAAGGCAAACATCACCACGGTGAACGAGGCGATCATGCCGCCCACGCCATTGGGGAAGAAACCACCGTGGCTCCACAGGTTGCTGACGGTAGCCAGTTGCTCGCCGGATCCGCCCAGCTGGATGCCGAACATCAGCACCGCGGCGCCGGCGAGGATCATCGACACAATCGCGGTGACCTTCAGCAGCGACAACCAGAACTCCAGCTCGCCGAACACCTTGACGCTGCACAGGTTCAGGGCGCCGATGAAGAACACGATGCCCAGCACCCAGATCCAGCGCGGCGTTTCCGGGAACCAGAAGCTCATGTACACACCGAAGGCGGTAACGTCCGCCAGGCATACCACCAGCATCGAGAAGGCATAGCTCCAGCCGGTCAAAAAAACCGGAAAGCGCCCCAGGTACTGGCTCGCATACTGGCCGAACGAACCCGACACCGGGTTGCGCACCGCCATTTCGCCCAGGGCACGCATCATCATGTAAATGGCCGCGCCGCCAATCAGGTAAGCCAGCAGCACCGAGGGGCCGGCGAGTTTGATCGCCGAGGCGGAGCCATAGAACAGCCCGGTGCCAATGGCAGAACCGAGCGCCATGAAACGAATATGGCGGGTGCTCAGACCCCGCCGCAGGACGGTGTTGTTATCGTTCATCCCAGGTAACTCCTCATTGTTCTTATTGTTCAATCGCAAGGCGTTGAAGGAGACAGGCAGGGCTATTAACCGGGCAATTGCCGGGGCTGACAATAAGCACGGTCATACAGAATGCTGATAGTGGTGAATAGGCAAAGTGTCGTTTACCGGTTGAAGTCGGCGGTCCAATACTTTTGCCCATTACAACAAGAGAGGACTGCCCCGATGAATGCCAATACCGAACAGTTCCAACGTGACGGTGCCATCGTGTT
>JBOICD010000515.1:0-2658 GCA_050739855.1 Pseudomonas sp. | reverse complement strand
GAACCACAACGGCAACGTTGCTAAGAAGTAACTGAACGTCCGGCGGGGCCTGGTCGATGACCCGGTTTCGCCGCAAATTGCGAGTCCGCTGCCAGGATCACTGAGCGGCGGGCTTTTTTGCGTCACTGCATTGTCATGTTTTTGTCATACGGGACCGCTAGGGTGTGCGCATGAATGATCTGGCCAACTCCACAATGACCCAAAATTCTCCCCCCGTGCGGATTGACTTCAATACGCCCGAATTGCAACGCAAGCGCCGCATGCGTGCGCTCAAGGATCGCCTGACCCGCTGGTATGTACTGGTGGGCGGGCTTGCCGTGCTGGCAGCGATCACTTTGATCTTCTTCTACCTGGCCTATGTGGTCGTGCCGCTGTTCCAGGGCGCTACGCTGACCAGCAAGAAAGCGCTGGAGCCGACCTGGTTGAGCCAGGATGCCGGCAAGCCGCTGATGATTGCCCTGGAAGAGCAGAACCTGGTGGGGATGCGGGTTTCCGACAAGGGCCAAGCGCTGTTCTTCGACACCAAGAGTGGTGCCGAGCTCAAGCGCGTTGACCTGCCGATACCGGCGGGTACTCAGGTGACCTCTATTGGTGCCGATCAGCCGGGTAACCCGCTGGTGGTGCTGGGCTTGTCCAACGGTCAGGCGCTGGCGTTCAGCCACAGCTACAAGATCACTTACCCGGACAACAAGAAAACCATCAGCCCGGCCATCGACTTCCCTTATGGCCAGGAGCCGTTTGTACTCGATGAGCAGGGCCGGGCGCTGGAGCATGTCAGCCTCAATGTGAACGGCGAGACCCTGGTGGTTGCCGGTTCCACTGGCGCGCACCTGCAGGTGGTATCGCTGAGCCGCGAAGAAAACATGATGACCGGTGAGGTCACCAGCGAGCAGAGCCGCATTGATCTGCCGCAGATGACTGAACCGGTCAAAGCGATCTTCATCGATCCGCGCCAGCAGTGGCTGTATGTAATCAATGGCCGGGCCCAGGCGGATGTCTTCAGCCTGCGTGACAAGAGCCTCAATGGCCGTTACAAGCTGCTTGACGACGGCAACGCCGAAGTCACCGCCAGCACCCAGTTGGTCGGTGGTATCTCGCTGATCATCGGCGACTCCAAAGGCGGCCTGGCCCAGTGGTTCATGGCCCGCGACCCGGATGGCGAGCAGCGCTTCAAGCGCATTCGCGAGTTCCAGATGGGCACTGCACCGATCGTGCAGATCGATGCCGAAGAGCGCCGCAAGGGCTTTGTGGCCCTGGATGCCGCCGGCAAGCTTGGCGTGTTCCACAGTACCGCGCACCGTACCCTGCTGGTCGAGCCGGTAGCCGAAGGCGCAGGTATTCTGGCGCTGTCGCCGCGGGCCAACCGCATCATCGCCGAAGAGGGCGGCAAGCTGCTGCCGCTGACGCTGAAGAACCCGCACCCGGAAGTGTCCTGGAGCGCGTTGTGGAGCAAGGTCTGGTACGAGAACTATGACGAGCCGAAGTACGTCTGGCAGTCCACCGCGTCGAACACTGACTTCGAGCCCAAGCTGAGCCTCTCGCCGCTGACCTTCGGTACCCTGAAGGCGGCGTTCTACGCGATGATCCTGGCGGCTCCGCTGGCCATTGCCGCAGCCATCTACACCGCCTACTTCATGGCCCCTGGCATGCGCCGCAAGGTCAAGCCGGTGATCGAGCTGATGGAGGCGATGCCGACGGTCATCCTCGGCTTCTTCGCCGGCCTGTTCCTGGCGCCGTACCTGGAAGGCCACCTGCCGGGTGTATTCAGCCTGTTCCTGCTGATGCCGATTGGCATCCTGGTCGCCGGCTTCACCTGGAGCCGCCTGCCTGAGTCGATTCGTCTGCGGGTTCCGGATGGCTGGGAATCGGCGATCCTGATTCCGGTGATCCTGCTGACCGGCTGGTTCGCCCTGCACATGAGCCCGCTCCTGGAGACCTGGTTCTTCGGTGGTGACATGCGCCTGTGGATCACCAATGACCTGGGCATCACCTACGACCAGCGCAACGCCCTGGTCGTCGGTATCGCCATGGGCTTCGCGGTGATTCCGAACATCTACTCGATTGCCGAAGACGCCGTGTTCAGCGTGCCGCGCAGCCTGACCCTGGGCTCCCTGGCACTCGGTGCAACGCCATGGCAGACCCTGACCCGTGTGGTCATCCTCACCGCCAGCCCGGGCATTTTCTCGGCGCTGATGATCGGTATGGGGCGTGCGGTAGGTGAAACCATGATCGTACTGATGGCCACCGGCAACACCCCGGTCATGGAAATGAACCTGTTCGAAGGCATGCGCACCCTGGCCGCCAACGTTGCGGTGGAGATGCCGGAATCGGAAGTCGGTGGCAGCCACTACCGTGTGCTGTTCCTCGCCGCGCTGGTGCTGTTGATGTTCACCTTCGTGATGAACACCTTGGCCGAGCTGATTCGCCAGCGTCTGCGCAAGAAATACTCGTCGCTTTGATAGAAAGGTAGAGATCCGTGAAAAAGGATTCCCTCAAAAGCTGGTTCAAGAGCGGCGCCCCCGGCGTCTGGATCAGCGGTGGCGCCGTCGCCATCGCGGTGATCATGACCATCGGTCTGCTCTCTGTGATCGCTGTGCGCGGCCTCGGCCACTTCTGGCCGGCCGACCTGGTCCAGGCCACCTACAAGGTGCCTGGACC
>JBOICD010000514.1:0-2665 GCA_050739855.1 Pseudomonas sp. | reverse complement strand
AGTTTGCCGTGCTGTTCGATGGCTACAACAACCTGTCCAGCCTGGTACGGGTGACCACGCGCCTGCTGGACAAACTGCGGGTGCCGCAGCGTCTGGATGGCCATGAAGTGGTGATCAGTGCTTCGGTAGGCATCAGCTTGTTGTCCGATGCCACCTTTGACCTGAGCGCGCTGGTCAGTCAGGCCGACATGGCCAAGCAGCATGCCAAACATCTGGGCGGTGACAGCTTTCAGTTCTACACCGAGAACCTGCGTGCCAGCACCCTCGAGCGCCTGCAACTGGAGAACCACTTGCGCAAGGCCATCGAGGAGCGGCAGTTGCTGGTCTACTACCAGCCCAAGTTGTGCCTGCGCCAGGGGCGGTTGCTGGCGGCCGAGGCGTTGGTGCGTTGGCAGCATCCGCAATGGGGCATGGTCCCACCCAGTGAATTCATCGGCCTGGCCGAAGAGACCGGAATGATCGCACCCATTGGTGAGTTCGTCCTGCGCCAGGCCTGCTGGCAGGCTTGCGAATGGCAGCGCCAGGGGCTGGCGCCGATCCGGGTTTCGGTGAATCTGTCGGTGTATCAATTGCGTCAGGGCAAGCTGGTCAGCCTGGTGCGCCAGGTCCTGGAGGAGAGCGGCCTGGCCCGCACCTGCTGGAGCTGGAGCTGACCGAGAGCCAGTTACTCGACAGCGTCGAGCACATCATCACCACCTTTCAGCACCTGCATGAACTCGGGGTCAAGCTGGCGATCGACGATTTCGGCACGGGCTATTCATCGCTCAGCTACCTCAAGCGATTCCCGGTGGACTACGTCAAGATCGACCAGGCTTTTATTCGTGGCCTGCACGAAGGCAGCGAAGACGCCGCCATCACCCGGGCGATCATTGCCATGGCCAAGAGCCTGGATCTGAAAGTGGTTGCCGAGGGCGTGGAAACCCCGGAGCAGCTGGCGTTGCTGCGCGAGCAGGGGTGTGACGAGGTGCAGGGTTACCTGATCAGCAAGCCGGTGGATGCCAGTGCATTCGGTGCGCTGCTGGGGCGTAGCATGACTCGTCTTATCAGCTAGCAGGCCGTGCCTGAGCACAGGCCTGCTGCTGGACACGTCAGTTGGTGGTGATGATCTCGTCGACAGTGGCCAGAAGCTCACCCTCATGCAGCACCCTCACGCAAGGGATGTAGCTGTGATCGCCAGACATCTCGAAGCAGACTTCTTTGTCGGTCTGCACCTGGGTAAAGATGCCTTCTTCCTGCACCAGCTCCAGCCTCAGGTTCAACGCTAAGGATCTGTCCTGAAGATCGGGCTTTACCAATACCGGGGTGATGCCAGGGTGAGCGACCGTGACGGTGCCGCGCACGCGAAAACTTCCCCCGCCGATGCCTGGCATCAGGTCGTTTTGAATGGTCCAGTCTTTGGTTGCGATGGTCATGCCTTGATTCCTCGATGATGGTTTGCAACTCATGTTGCAAGCCCATCTTCTGGTGATCGAGGCGTTCAATGGAGCTGGAAGGTTTTCAGTCGTGCCAGGCACTGCCTTGGCGTGCCAGCAGGCTATGGGCTTGCTCCGGTCCGTTGGAGCCGGCCGGGTAGGGCCTTGGTGTCTGGAAGTGTTCCTGCCAGCCGTTGAGGATCGGATCAATCCAGGCCCAGGCCGCCTCGACCTCGTCACGGCGCATGAACAGCGTCGAGTCGCCTTCCATTACATCCAGCAGCAGGCGTTCATAGGCGTCCCAGCGCCGGGTCTGGCCGAATACCTGGGCCAGGTTCAGGTTCAGCTCGACTGGCTCCAGGCGCATCCCCTTGCCGGGCGTCTTGGTCATCATTTGCAGGCTGATGCGCTCGTCTGGCTGCAGCTGGATCAGTAGCTGGTTGGCCTGATCGCCTTCGAACAGGCGATGGGGTACGGGCTTGAACTGGATGACGATCTGCGACGAACGTTTGGCCAGGCGTTTGCCGGTGCGCAGGTAGAAGGGCACGCCGGCCCAGCGCCAATTGTCGATATGCGCTTCAACGGCGACGAAGGTCTCGGTATCGCTGTCGTTGTCGACATCTTTCTCGAAATAGTAGGCAGGGACTTCCTGGCCGCCGATCTTGCCGGCGCTGTACTGGCCGCGCACGGTTTTGTCCTGCACGTCCTGGCCGTCGATGGGTTTGAGGGCCTTGAGGATTTTCACCTTTTCGTCGCGCACCGCCTCCGCCTCGAATTGCGCGGGCGGCTCCATCGCCACCAGGCAGAGCAATTGCAGCAGGTGGTTCTGCAGCATGTCGCGGGTCGCCCCGGCGCGGTCGTAGTAGGCGCCGCGGTTCTCCACGCCGAGGCTTTCACAGACGCTGATCTGTACATGATCGATCTGGTTGTTGCGCCACACCGGTTCCAGCAGGGCATTGGCAAAGCGCAAGGCCATGAGGTTCTGCACGGTTTCCTTGCCCAGGTAGTGGTCGATGCGAAACACCTGTGATTCGTCGAACACCGCGCCGATGGCCTGGTTGATCGCGGTGGCCGACTCCAGTGAATGGCCGATGGGCTTTTCCAGAACAATGCGTGCTTCGCTTTCAGCCAGGCCGGCAACTTTCAGGTGGTTGGCGATGGGCACGAACAGGTTCGGCGCGGTCGCCAGGTAGTAGACGCGGGTCAGCCCGCCCGGTTCGCCGAGAAAGCGGGCCAGGCGACCGAAGTCGGCA
>JBOICD010000513.1:0-2720 GCA_050739855.1 Pseudomonas sp. | reverse complement strand
GTGTTGCTGCCGACCCGCGAGTCCTGCCAGAAGCTGATCGCCGCGCGCATGGCGGCCGACGTGTGCGGCGTGCCTACCCTGGTGATTGCACGTACCGATGCCGAGGCGGCCGACCTGCTGACCTCCGACTACGACGAAATCGACAAGCCTTTCCTGACGGGTGAGCGCACCGCAGAAGGTTTTTACAAGACCCGCAAGGGCCTGGACCAGGCTGTCGCCCGTGCCAATGCCTATGCGCAATACGCCGATCTGGTGTGGTGCGAAACCGGCACGCCGGACCTCGACTTCGCCCGGAAATTTGCCGAGGCCGTGCACAAGGTTCACCCCGGCAAGATGCTGGCCTACAACTGCTCGCCGTCGTTCAACTGGAAGAAAAACCTGGACGATGCCACCATCGCCAAGTTCCAGCGCGAACTCGGCGCCATGGGCTACAAGTACCAGTTCATCACGCTGGCTGGCATTCACTCCATGTGGTACAACATGTACGACCTGTCGCAAGACTACGTCAAGCGCGGCATGACGGCCTACATCGAGAAGGTGCAGGAGCCCGAATTCGCAGCGCGCGACCGCGGCTACACCTTCGTGTCGCACCAGCAGGAAGTGGGCACCGGTTATTTCGATGAAGTGACCACCGCGATCCAGGGCGGCAAGTCCAGCGTGACCGCATTGACCGGATCTACCGAAGAAGAGCAGTTCCACTGAGCATTCACCAGGCCTTTACTGAGTTTGCGCTGGGGTAGGCTCCGACCCTGAGCGCAGGGTCCGTATGCCTGGTTCCTGCCGGGTACGGATTTCAGCCCGGACAAGCCTTCAGGGGTTTGTCCGGGTTTTTTCGTCTGGCGCCCTGAGGCTCGTGGCGGGCGCCATCGGGTGTCGACGGACAGGTGGGTCGACCTGCCGTAAAATGGCGCCATGCAATCAATCAAACTGGAAACAGGAAGGATCGCGCGGGTTATGACACCGCGAACTAGTTCTGCGTCCGCATCATGGAGTCACCCGGGGCGTTAGTCCGCATCCTCTGGTGATTGACAGCTACAAATTTAATAGCTTAAATTCATAGCAAAAATCCATTTCCCTTATCAAAAGCGCGGCCGGTTCCGCGCTTTTTGTTTGACAGTCCACTCTCAAAGCCTTCCATGATTCAAATCACGCTTCCCGATGCGTCCAAACGCGAATTTCCCCAAGCCGTCACCGTGGCCGAAGTGGCTGCGTCCATCGGCACCGGTCTGGCCAAGGCGGCCCTGGGTGGCAAGGTCGATGGCAAGGTGGTTGACACGAGCTACCTGATCGAGAAAGACAGCGCGCTGTCCATCATCACGGCCAGGGATGCCGACGGACTCGACCTGATCCGCCATTCGACGGCGCACTTGCTGGCCTATGCGGTCAAGGAGCTGTTTCCCGAGGCGCAGGTCACCATCGGGCCGGTGATTGAAAACGGGTTTTATTACGACTTTGCCTACAAGCGCCCCTTTACGCCGGAAGACCTGGCGGCCATTGAAAAGCGCATGACCGAGCTGGCTGCCAAGGATGAACCGGTGACGCGCCGTGTGCTGCCGCGCGACGAGGCCGTGGCGCATTTCAAGAGCATTGGCGAGCATTACAAGGCTGAAATCATTGCCAGCATCCCGGCCAATGAAGATGTGTCGCTGTACCGTGAGGGCACATTTGAAGACCTGTGCCGCGGTCCCCACGTGCCCAGCACCGGCAAGCTGAAATTTTTCAAGCTCATGAAGGTGGCAGGCGCCTACTGGCGCGGCGACCACCGCAACGAGATGCTGCAGCGTGTCTATGGGACGGCCTGGGCCACCAAGGATGAACTGCAGCAGTACCTGACCATGCTGGAGGAAGCCGAAAAGCGCGACCACCGCAAGCTGGGCAAGGAGCTGGACCTGTTCCACATCGATGACCATGCACCCGGCCTGGTGTTCTGGCACCCCAAGGGCTGGACGGTCTGGCAGGGCGTGGAGCAGTACATGCGCAAGGTCTACCAGAACAATGGCTACCAGGAGGTCAAGGGCCCGCAGGTCATTGACAAGACGCTGTGGGAAAAGACCGGCCACTGGGACAAGTACCGCGACAACATGTTCACGACCGAGAGCGAGAAGCGCGAGTACGCGCTCAAGCCCATGAACTGTCCCGGTCACATCCTGATTTTCAAGCAGGGCATCAAGAGCTACCGCGACTTGCCGCTGCGCTACGGTGAATTCGGCCAGTGCCATCGCAACGAGCCTTCGGGCGGGCTGCACGGCATCATGCGGGTGCGCGGCTTCACGCAGGATGATGGTCACATTTTCTGCACCGAGGAGCAGATACTGGAAGAGTGCGTCAATTACACGACGCTGCTGCAAAAGGTCTACACCGACTTTGGTTTTAAAAACATCATCTACAAGGTCGCTACCCGGCCCGACGCCCGTATTGGCTCCGACGAAAGCTGGGACAAGGCCGAGCAGGCCTTGATCGAAAGTCTGCGCGCTTCAGGCTGTGAATTTGAAATTTCCCCGGGCGAGGGTGCGTTTTACGGCCCCAAGATCGAGTACACGCTGAAAGACGCGATTGGCCGGCAGTGGCAGTGCGGCACCATGCAGGTCGATTTTTCCATGCCGGAGCGCCTGGACGCCGAATATGTGGGCGAAGATGGCGCCCGCCATCGCCCGGTGATGCTGCACCGCGCGATTGTGGGCAGCCTGGAGCGATTCATCGGGATTTTGATCGAGGAACAC
>JBOICD010000512.1:0-2724 GCA_050739855.1 Pseudomonas sp. | reverse complement strand
AGCTTGCCGATGGCAGAAGTACACCGCCTGATCGAGCTCGACCTGTGTGGCGAACTGCGCTGACCCCGGCAAGGCACGCATATTGCTCGCTTGCAGGTAGCCCTTCAGCAGGAAGCCAGACATGCTCCACTCACACCTCACCACCCTCAACGCCGTGTCGTTGGTGCTACAGGCCTTCAAGGATGATGACGTAGACGCTGCGGCGCTCCTCGACGGTAGCGGCATCAGCCCGGCCGACCTGGGCCGCGCCGACTCGCGCATCACCACCCGCCAGGAGCTGCTGGTGTGCGCCAACGCCGTGGCGCGGCGCCGTGAAGTGGGCCTGGAACTGGGCCGGCGCATGCATGTTTCCTGCTACGGCATGCTCGGTTACGCCCTGCTCTCCAGTGCCACCTTAGGTGACGCTTTGCGCCTGGCCATGCAGTATCCGGCGCTGCTGGGAACACTTTTCCAGCTGCGCCTGATCGAAGACGGCGAGCGTATCTGGTTCAGCGCCAGCAATTACCGCGAAGCCCCTCACCTGGCAGCATTCAACGCCGAGTTCTGTCTGACCTCGTTGAAAGTCATCTGTGATGACCTGCTCGGGCAATCGCTACCGCTGCTGGCGTCGCGCTTTGTCCACGCCGCTCCCGATTACCAGGCACTGTACGCTGAAACCTTCAACTGCCCGCTGCACTTCGAGGCCAGCGATAACGCCTTTGCCTTCGAGCGTCGCTGGCTGGATATGCCCTTGCCACTGGCCGACCAGATCACTCACCGGGCCATGAGCGAACGCTGCCGCCGGCAGAACCTGGAGTTCACCGGTCGCCAGGCGTGGCTGGGGCGCATCCGTCAGTTGCTGCTCGATCAACTGGATGCCGCTCCCGGGCTGGAAGGCTTGGCAAAACAGATGAACTGCTCATCACGCACCCTGCGTCGGCACCTGCAGGAGCTGGGCAGCAGCTACCAACAGTTGCTGGACGAGCTACGATTCGAGCGAGCCAAGCAGTTGCTGGCCGAAGACCAGCTGCCGATCTATCAAATTGCAGAAGCACTGGGCTTCAGCGAAACCGCCAGTTTCCGCCATGCATTTCTGCGCTGGAGCGGCGTAGCGCCAAGCCATTTCCGCGCCTGACTGGCGCGAAGTTCGCCGCGTGGGGGCGATATCCGGACAGCCAGGCTGGCCATATCGATCCCCTTTTGGCCGTTTCCGCCGTTCTGAACCGGGGCCGATCCATCAACAATGGACCCATGCCAGTGACCCCGGAGAACAACAAATGCTGACAATTTATTCCGATGACCATCACCTTCATCACGGCCGTTGCGAGTTGATCGACGGGCAGCTGATGCCCTGCTTCGAAATGCCTTCACGTGCTGACCATGTGCTGGAGCGAGTCAAGACCCGTGAACTGGGCCCGGTACAAGGCCCTGCAGACTTTGGCCGTGCGCCACTATTGCGCGTACACAGTGCCGATTACCTGAATTTCTTCGAGGGCGCCTGGCAGCGCTGGGCCAGCCTCGGCCACGATGGCGACCTGCTGCCCTTCACCTGGCCAGCGCGCACCTTGCGCAGCATCAAGCCCAAAGGCCTGCATGGAGAACTGGGCTATTACAGCTTCGACGCCGGCGCGCCCATCACCGCCGGGACCTGGCAGGCCGCCTACAGCGCAGCGCAAGTCGCGCTCACCGCTCAGGCCGCCGTGCAAGCCGGTGCCCGCAGTGCCTTTGCCCTCTGCCGTCCACCGGGACACCACGCCGCCAGCGATGTCATGGGCGGCTACTGCTACCTGAACAATGCCGCCATTGCTGCCCAGGCGTTCCTCGATCAGGGCCAGCGCAAAGTCGCGATCCTTGATGTGGATTACCACCACGGCAACGGCACCCAGGAAATCTTCTACCAGCGCAGCGACGTGTTCTTCGCCTCGATTCATGGCGATCCACAGGCCGAGTTCCCGTTCTTCCTCGGCTATGCCGACGAACAGGGCGAAGGCGAAGGCCTGGGCTACAACGTCAACTACCCGTTGCCCGCAGGCAGTGACTGGCCAACCTGGAGCAACGCCCTGGATCAGGCCTGCGAGCGCATCGCCGCCTATGCACCGGACGTGGTGGTGGTGTCGCTCGGCGTAGATACCTTCAAGGACGACCCGATCTCCCAGTTCAAACTGGACTGCCCTGATTACCTGAAGATGGGCGAGCGTATTGCTCGCCTCGGCAAACCGACCCTGTTCGTCATGGAAGGCGGTTATGCGGTCGAAGAGATCGGTATCAATGCCGTGAACGTACTTGAAGGTTTCGAAGCGCTTCGATGATCGTCAGCCACGCCAGGCACGCCGCAAGCGTGCCAGGGCGTCGGCAATCTTCGCTTCGTCCACCGCGGCGAAGCCCAGCACCAGCCCTGCGCGGTTATCCACAGGGGTAAGCAAATCAGGCAACCAGTAGTCGCTCAGGGCATTGAGTTCGACGCCGACGGCTTCGGCCTGAGCGATAAGTTGTTGCTCGCGGGCATGGCTTTGGACATCAATCTTCACGTGTAATCCCGCCGCCACCTCGGGCAGTGGCCCGAGGCCGGAGATATCCACAGGCCAGCCTGCTTGCAATGCATTGCGCCGGCTCAGCGCAGCGCGCCGTACCCGGCGAATGTGCCGCTGAAAATGCCCCTGGGCCATGAACTGCGCCATCACCGCCTGCGTGCCGACCTCCGAATGCCTGACCGCCAGCGCCCGGCACCGGGAGAAGGCTTGCACC
>JBOICD010000511.1:0-2743 GCA_050739855.1 Pseudomonas sp. | reverse complement strand
GTGCATCACTTGCCCCTGTGGGAGCGGGCTTGCCCCGCGATAGCGTCGGTCAGTACACCACAGCCAACCACGGCAAGTAGGTAACTTTCAGCGCATAACGCTGCTCCAGGGTGCGCAACAACCCTTGCGGATCGTTCAGGTCAAACACCCCGCTGACCTGCATCGCCCCCAGTTGCTGGTCGGACAACACAATGCGCCCATGCTGATAACGCTCAAGCTCGGCCAACACCTCGCGCAAAGGCTTGCCGTTGAAGATCAGCTTGCCGCGCTGCCAGGCAGTCAGCGCCCCGGCGTCCGCAGTGGCCTGCAACCTGCGCTCACCCAGCTGAGCCTCGCCCTTGGCGATGACCACGCGGTTATGGCTGCCATCACGACGCACACTGAACACCGCCCCACTACCCTGCACCGATTCGCCACCGGCCTCGACGACAAAGGGGCGCGGTTCGCTGGCCGGCTCGAACAGCGCCTCGCCCGCCTTGAGCATCAGTCGTCGCTGGCCATCGCTGAAATCCACCGACAAAGCACTGCCACTGTTGAGCAGTACCTGCGAGCCGTCGGCCAGGGTAATGCGCTGCTGCTGACCAACGCTGGTGTGGTAGTCGGCGAGCAAGGCCGGCGCCTGTTGCCAGCCACCATAGCCGACCAGCGCCACCACCAGCGAAGCAGCCAGGGCACTGCCCCAGCGACGCCGGCGTGGCGCTGCGACTGTCAACTGGGCTGCGGCTCGGGTCTGGCCCAGATCACCCCACAAGGCCTCCGCCTCCTGAGCCGCCTCGGTATGGGCCGGACTCAGCTGCCGCCAACGCTGGTAACGCGCGCGGTCAGCCTCACTGGCGTTGCCGGAATGCAACAACACCTGCCAGTCGAGGGCATCGTCGGACAAATCGCTGAGCGGCTGCGGTGCAGGCATGGCTAGGGCATCAATCATGGTTGTGTTTGAGCCAGTCGCGGCAATGGCGCAGGGCCTGGCCGATGTATTTTGCCACCATGCTCTCGGAAACGCCCAGCTGTTGTGCGATTTGCGCCTGGGTCAGGCCTTCGACGCGATTGAGCAACAATGCCTGGCGAGCGTTGGGAGACAGCTGCAGCAACGCTTCGTCCAATTGTGCCAGGCGCTCACGGGCCAGCAACGCAGCCTCCGGTGCGGGCGCCGGGCACGGTACCTGGCTTGCGGCTGCGCTGTCGTCGAGATTGCCGGCCATGCGCTGTTCGCGGCGCAGGGTATCGATGGCCAGGTTGCCGGCCACGCGAAAGATGAAACTGCGCGCATGCAGCACCGGCAGGTCCTGCTGCTCGATCCTGACCAGCTTGAGGTAGGTTTCCTGGGCCACATCAGCCGCCCGCTGACGGTCGCTCATGCGCCGGGTCAGGAACTGCAGCAGGTCATCGTAATGTTCCTGAAAACTGGCCAGCAGCCCGGACACGGGAGACGTCAACATGGAGGGATTCGATGGGCCTTGGCAACGGAAGTCAGACGTTAATGAGAAACAGTATCGTTCAAAAGACCGACAGGTTTCAACGTCGCCGTGCTTTCGCGGCGGGCCAGTTGGGCTTTACTTGGCCGCCGCCATCAGTTTGTTGACTTCACTACGGACCATATTGGCGAACTCGGGCGGCGACATGCCGTCCAGTTCGGAGCGCACCCATTCGGCCCACTTGCCCTTGCGCCGGGGCTTTTCGGCGATCAGCCGCGCGGCTTCGCCCTTGGCCTTGCCCAGGTTGGTCTGCCAGAGCTCGAACAGTCGCGCTTTCTCGTCCTCGATCTGCGCCCGTTCGGCGAAGCTCTTGTTGGCCAGATTGAAACTCATGAGGGTGTCCTGCCGCTGGAAAATAGGCGCTATCTTACACTGTAGCCGCAAGGGCCCGGCAAACCGCTGCAACTTTCCGCGCCCGCCGGTATCCATTGTTCAATGCCCATCAATCGACGAGGAAGTGTCCATGGCCAGGAAAACCACGGTGCAAGCCGATGCCGAGCAAATCAAGGATCAGGCGTTCAGCGAACTGCAGGCGTTGATCGAAGAGTCGGAAAAGCTGCTGCGTGACAGCGCCGCGCTGGTTGGCGAAGACGCCGAAACCCTGCGCGCCCAGGTCGGGCTCAAGCTCAAGCAGGCGCGTGAAGCGGTTGGTAGCGTGCGCAGCAAGGCACAGCCAGTGGTCGATGCCACTCAGGATTACATTGGTGGTCATCCGTGGCAGACGGTGGCGATTTCGGCGGGGTTCGGCTTGCTGGTGGGGCTGTTGCTCGGGCGGCGCTCTTAAAGGCATCGCGGGGCAAGCCCGCTCCCACAGAGCCCACCCTGTGTGTAGGTTCACAGAATAGCTGCACGTTTTCACAAATAGATGACCGGCCGGGCCCTGAGCCTGCTCCCCGCCGGTCAATGCCAAGCCCGCACTCGCGGGCTTTTTTTTGCCTCAATTCCAGTGCTCCACCCTCCTCTCCCGCGGCTCGTCGGAAGCTGATGCAGCTATTGGTCGCGTGTGTACGAAGGGGCAGAAAGGTAGATCTAGATCCCAGGCTGAAGGTTTCGGCGAATGGATCTGGATGGGTGTAGCGAATCAAGCAAGACTTCAAGTAGACGCTGAAAACAATTCAGTAGTAATTAAGCCTACTTGTTAAGGATGGTCTGAAGTAGTCACGCTTTTCTGGCTGACTTCAGCCTCCGCTGATTTTGAAAACGGCGAATCGACCAAAACGATCAGATCATCCGCTTATTTCTAAGCTTTTAGCAGCTGCGAGCACCTC
>JBOICD010000510.1:0-2744 GCA_050739855.1 Pseudomonas sp. | reverse complement strand
GCAGCGTTCTCGGCGCGGTGACCGATGAAGATCTGCGCACCGAAGGATTCCAGGCGCTGGGTAACCGCCGAGGTCTTGAGGTCCGAGCCCGATACCTGATAACCCAGGTTCAGCAGCACCTCGGCGATCCCGCACATGCCCACACCGCCGATACCGACGAAGTGGATGCGGCGGATACGGCGCATTTCTGGCTGTGGCATGGCTTTCTTGCTTTCAACCATGGGCCACCTCCAGGCAGATGTCGACCACGGTGCGGGTGGCCGCAGGTTTAGCCAGGCGCCGGGCAGTGGCGGCCATGGTGGAGAGTTTTTCCGGTTGCATCAGCACCTCGTTCAGGCGTTCAGCGAGTTGCGCTGCGCCAGTTGTCGCTTGTGGCATCAGGAAGGCAGCGCCTTCGCGAGCCAGATAATGGGCGTTGTGGGTCTGGTGATCGTCGATGGCATGGGGCAACGGCACCAGCATCGATGGCAAGCCGGCCGCAGCCAGCTCACTGACGGTCAGCGCGCCGGCGCGGCAGACCACCAGATCGGCCCAGGCGTATGCCTTGGCCATGTCCTTGATAAAGGGCTCTACCTGAGCCTCGACTCCAGCCTCGCGATAGCGCTCGGCGGTAATCTGGTCGTGCTGCTTGCCCGCCTGGTGGAACACCTCGGGACGAATGTCCGCGGGCACCTGGGCCAGGGCTTGGGGCAGCAATTTGTTCAACGGTTCGGCGCCCAGGCTTCCGCCCAGCACCAACAAGCGTGGCCGACGCTCGCCCAGGGGTTCGCGCGGGGTTTCCATGAACAGCTCACTGCGCACCGGATTGCCGGTGGTGCGCAACTTGTCCGAGGCAGCAAAAGTACCGGGGAAAGCTTCGCAGACTCGGCCGGCCAACGGCACCAGCAGCCGATTGGCGGTACCGGCGCGGGCATTCTGCTCATGGACCACTACAGGTACACCACAGAGCCGGGCGGCAACGCCTCCCGGGCCGGTCACGTAACCACCAAAACCGATCACGCAGACCGGCTTGAGCTGAGCGATGATGCGCCGCGCCTGCAATACAGCCTTGATCAGGGTGAACGGCGCCTTGAACAGCGACAGTTTGCTCTTGCCGCGCAGACCGGTGACCTGAATCAGGTGCAACTGCAAGCCAGCCTGGGGCACCAGTTCGTTCTCGATGCCACGTGGGGTGCCCAGCCAGTGCACGGTGTAGCCACGTGCCTGGAACTCGCGGGCACAGGCCAGCGCCG
Source organism: Pseudomonas sp. (assembly GCA_050739855.1). Lineage (GTDB taxonomy): Bacteria > Pseudomonadota > Gammaproteobacteria > Pseudomonadales > Pseudomonadaceae > Aquipseudomonas. The sequence goes on along the minus strand of JBOICD010000510.1, from coordinate 1,512 downwards.
GGAACACGTGGCCCCCGGTGCCGCCTGCCATGATCAATACGCTCTTGCCGTCAGCGGCCATGATGCGGCTCCTCGGCAAAATCGCTTTCATTGAATTCGTGTTCTTCGCTACCCAGGTGAGTGCGACTCTCCCACTCGATTCGCAGCAACAGCCCGACGCAGGCGCAGCAGATCACCAGCGAGCTACCGCCGTAGCTGAGGAACGGCAGGGTCAGGCCCTTGGTCGGCAGCAGGCCGACGTTCACGCCGATGTTGATCAGGAACTGGCCAATCCACAGGAAGGCCAGGCCAAAGGCTACATAGGCGGCAAAATACTGCTTGGCTTTTTCAGCCCACAAACCGATATACAACGCACGCACCGTGACGAAGACGAACAGCGCCACGGTGAGCAGCGAGCCGACAACGCCCAGCTCTTCGGCCAGTACCGAAAACACGAAGTCGGTGTGCGCTTCAGGCAGGTAGAACTGTTTTTGCACGCTGTTGCCAAGACCTACGCCAAGCCACTCGCCACGCCCGAACGCGATCAGTGCCTGGGTCAGCTGGTAGCCGGAGCCGAACTGGTCGGACCAGGGGTCGGTAAAGGTAATCAGGCGCGCCATCCGGTAAGGCTGGGCCTGAACCAGAACAAACACCGCCCCCACCGCCAGCACCACCATCAAGCTGAAGCGGAACAGGCCCACCCCGCCGAGGAACAGCATCGCCGCGGCCGCGCCCATCATCACTACCGTGGCGCCGAAGTCCGGCTCCATCAGCAGCAGACCGGCCATGGGCAGCAAGACGATGAACGGCTTGAAGAAGCCCATCCAGCTTTCGCGCACCTCGGTCTGCCGACGGACCAGGTAGCCGGCCAGGTAGATCACCACGAAGACCTTGGCGATTTCCGAAGGCTGGACGTTGAAGAAGCTGAAACCGATCCAGCGCATCGAACCGTTCACTTCGCGGCCGATGCCTGGCACCAGTACCAGCACCAGCAAGCCAAAAGCGCCGACCAGCATGGTGAAGCCCATCTTCTGCCAGGTAGCGATCGGCACCATCATGGTGACGATGCAGGCGAACACACCGATGGCCACGTACACCAGGTGACGGAACATGTGATACAGCGGATTACCCGATTGCACTGCGGCCACTTCCGAGGACGCCGAGGTGATCATCACCAGGCCAAGGCCGAGCAACGCCAGGCAACCGGCGAGCATGGCGAAATCGAGGTCGATGCCGCGACCGCTGATCAGCGGCGACGGATAGGGCTTGATCATGCCGAAGATCATGCCAGCCCTCCTACGGCCTGGGCGAACAGCCGCCCACGCTCTTCAAAATTCTTGAACATATCGAGGCTGGCGCAGGCCGGCGACAGCAGCACGGCATCGCCAGACTGGGCCAGTTCAGCACATTGCTGCACAGCTTCTTCGAGGGTTTTCACCCGGATCAGCGGCACGCTGTCACCCAGCGCTTCGGCCAGGCGCTCGGCATCGCGACCCAGCAGCACAACAGCGCGGCAATGCGCCGCTACCGGAG
>JBOICD010000509.1:0-2749 GCA_050739855.1 Pseudomonas sp. | reverse complement strand
CACTCGCCCAATGACGAATTTGTCACCGACAATACCCGTTTCTGGAACGCCAGCGGCATCGACGTCGAAGTCGGCGCCAATGGCTTTGCGGTGCGTACCGAGTCGCTGTCGTCCCTGCTGGTGGGAGGCATCGCCTTCCGTGCCCCGCAATTCAACCCCGATGACCAGCTGGCTAGCGAAGACAAGGTGTTCGAGCTGTTCGAAGATGAGAAGACCGCCCTCGCCCCGCCCAGCGGCAAACCTCAGTACCTGGCTTTGCGCTTCGACCAGGCCCTGCGCGGCCTGAAAGTCGGCGCACCGGTGGAATTCCTCGGGGTGGAAATCGGCCGGGTGGTCTCGGTCAATCTGGACTTCGATGTCGAACAGCGCTCGTTCCCGGTCAACGTCGGTATCGTCATTTATCCGCAACGCCTGGGCCGGGCGCACACCAAGCTGCTCAAGGCACTCAGGCACGACCCCGACGATGAAAAGGCCGCAGCCCAGGTGCTGGGAACTTTCATCGACAATGGCCTGCGCGCCCAGGCCCGCAGCGGCAACCTGCTCACGGGGCAGTTGTACATTGCGCTGGATTTCGACCCGAAAGCGCCGAAGGTGGTCTTCGATCCGAACGCGCGGCCCATCACCATCCCTACCGTCCCGGGCAGCCTGGAACAGTTGCAGGAGCAGTTCCAGGCCATGGTCGAGCGCATCAACCGCCTGCCGATCGAGCGCATCGCCAACAACCTCGATGCCAACCTGGTGGAAATGCGCAAGGGCCTGGCGCAGTTCAACAGCCGCACCTTGCCGGGTGTCCAGGGCACCTTGCAGGAGGTCAGCAAGACCCTGCAATCGGCCAACTCGACCCTGGCCGACGACTCGCCACAACGTGAACAGTTGACCCAGACCCTGGACGAACTGGGGCGCATGTCGCGCTCGTTGCGTGAGTTGGCCGACTACCTGGGCCGCAACCCCGAATCCTTGCTGCGTGGCAGACCCAAGGATGCACCAGCGGACAACCTCAAACCCTCGTCGCGCAATTGACCGCAGGAGCATCGACCATGGCGCACGCCGCAAAATTCGCACTGCTGGGCCTGGCCTTGCTGCTGACCGCTTGTCGCAGCGATCCGATCCACTACCACACCCTGACGCCGCAACAACCGACGCCTGCCAGCACGGTTGATGTAGAGCTGGAGCGGGTCAGCGTACCGCCGCAGGTCGACCGCCCGCAGGTAGTGATCCGCCAGGGCAATAGCGGCCTGGCGATCCTCGAAACCGAATGGTGGGGCGCAAGCCTGGCGGACGAGTTGCACAATGCCCTGGTCAATCAGTTCGCCACCAGCAGCGCCCAGTCGCACCTGAGCTTGCGGGTTGACGTGCAACGCTTTGACTCGGTGCCCGGGCAGTACGCCTTGTTCGATGCCAGTTGGCGCCTGCGTGCGGCCAATGGCAATGGCAACAGCGGCGCGGCACTCAACTGTCGCAGCGTGATCCAGACCCCGGCCGGGCAGACCATCGATGATCTGGTGCTGGCCCATCAGCAGAACCTCAAGCGCTTCACCGAGCTGGTCAGCCGAACGGCCAGCAGCGGTGCCACGCGTTGTCCATCGGTGCGCTAACTCATCCACGTACAAGGAATCTGTCATGGCCGATCATCGACCGATACAGTTTGGAAACGGCAGAGAACTGCTGGATGTACTGATCCGTGCGGGACTGATCGCCGTGCTGGTGATGTTCTGCTTCGAGATTTTCAAACCCTTTCTGAGCCTGATGTTGTGGGCGGTGATCCTGGCGATCACCCTCTACCCCTTGAACCAGCGCCTGGGTGGCTGGCTCGGCAACCGCCCCGGCTGGTCAGCGGTGCTGTTGGTGATAGTCGGCCTGGCCTGCCTGATCGGCCCCTTGAGCCTGCTCGGCACCTCGGTGGCCGAATCGGTCCGGCTGGGGATCCATGGCTTCGAGGATCACGTCATCGAAATCCCCGCGCCGCCGTTGAGCGTTCGCGACTGGCCGGTGATTGGCGCCCCGCTGTACGGCATCTGGGCGCATGCCAGTGGCGACCTGAGCTGGGCGTTGTCGCAGGTGGCCCCGCACCTCAAAGGCGTGAGCAAAACGTTGCTGACCCAGCTGGCCGGCATTGGCTCGGGCATCCTGGTGTTCGTTCTGGCCTTGATAGTCGGCGGCGTGATCATGGCCAAAGGTGAAACCGGCCACCGCACCGGCGTCGCCATCGCCACTCGCATCTCCGGCCCCCAGCGTGGCCCGCAACTGGCGGCGCTATGCACGGCAACGATCCGCGCCGTGGCGCAAGGCGTGGTCGGCATCGCCTTCATCCAGATGCTGCTGGTGGGCATCGGCCTGGTGGTGATGGGCGTACCCGCTGCCGGGGTCCTGGCCTTGCTGGTACTGCTGCTGGGGATCACCCAGTTGCCGACCCTGCTGATCACCCTGCCCGTGGTCATCTACGTATTTGCCCACGACGGCGTCGGTGTCAGCACGATCATCTTCGCGATCTGGATCATTCTCGCCGGCCTCTCCGACAACGTCCTCAAACCCCTGTTGCTGGGGCGTGGCGTAGCCGTACCGATGCCGGTCGTGTTGATCGGCGCCCTGGGCGGGATGCTCACCAACGGCATCATCGGCCTGTTCATCGGACCGGTGTTGCTGGCGGTGGGATATGAGCTGTTCATGTCCTGGGTTGCCCAGCCATTGGTTGAGGACAACGATCGTTGATCGCGGGGCAAGCCCGCTCCCACCAAGTGCAGTCTGTGGG
>JBOICD010000508.1:0-2759 GCA_050739855.1 Pseudomonas sp. | reverse complement strand
GTGCAGCTGGTTGAAGCGGTGCTGGACAACCACCAGCAGCTGGAACTGGAAGTCCGCCTGCCAATCGCCAACGGCCAGGACCTGCACCTCTGGCTGATGGTGAAATTCCCCGAGCAGCGCCGCGACTATGAAGCGGTGATCCTCAGCATCAGCGACATCACCAGCCGCAAGCAGGTCGAGCTGTCATTGCTCGAACGCGAAGGTTTCTGGTCGGACGTTGTGCGTACGGTGCCTGACCAGTTGTACGTGCAAGATGTGCAAAGCCAGCAAATGATCTTCAGCAACCGCAACCTGGGCCAGACCCTGGGTTACGACCGTAGCCAACTGGCACAGATGGGCGAACGCTTCTGGGAGATCCTCCTGCATCCGGACGATGCCCAGCTGTATCAGCAAATTCGCCAGCAATTGCTCGACACAGGTGGTGTCGAGCAATTGCATTGCCAACTGCGTTTCCGTCATTACGATCAACGCTGGCGGCGCTTCGACATCCGTGAGCAAGCCCTGACCCGCGATGGCAGCGGCGTTGTCACCCGCATCATCGGCGTTGGCAAGGACGTGACTGATCAGATCGAGGCCAGCGAGTCCCTGCGCGACAGTGAACAGCGTTATCGCATGCTCGCCGAAAGCATCAGCGATGTGATCTTCTCCACCGACAACCAGTTGCAGCTCAACTATGTCAGCCCATCGGTACAGGCTGTGCTGGGTTATGAGGTCGACTGGATCTTCAACAACGGCTGGCATTCGACCATCGCCAACCCGGCACAGTTGACCGGCATCTACACGCTGGTCGAACGGGTCAATCGGGCCTTGAACAATCCGGAGCAACTGGAACAACTGCGCACTCAACTGCCCAACCAGCTGTTCCTGTTCGACTGCCTGCGCGCCGATGGTCGCAAAATTCCGATCGAATTGCGCCTGGTGCTGGTCTGGGACGATCAGGAGCGTTTCGAAGGGATCCTCGGGGTCGGCCGCGACATCAGCCAGCAGCGCCGCGCCGAGAAAGACCTGCGCATGGCCGCCACGGTGTTCGAACACTCGACATCGGCGATCCTGATCACCGACCCGGCCGGCTATATCGTCCAGGCCAACGAAGCGTTCAGCCGGGTCAGCGGCCATGCCGTGGCCGATGTGCTCGATCAATTGCCGAGCATGCTGACTGTGGGCGAACACCAGGAAGCGCACCTGCGCTATGTGCTCAAGCAGCTCAACCAGCGCGGCACCTGGGAAGGTGAAGTGTGGCTCAAGCGTCGCAATGGCGAGCATTACCCGGCCTGGGTCGGCATCACCGCAGTCCTCGACGACGAAGGCGACCTGGCCAGCTACGTGTGCTTCTTCACCGACATCAGCGAACGCAAAGCCAGTGAACAGCGCATTCACCGTCTGGCTTATTACGACGCCCTGACCCACCTGCCCAACCGCACCCTGTTCCAGGACCGTCTGCATACGGCCCTGCAGCAGGCTGATCGGCAAAAAGCCTGGGTGGTGTTGATGTTCCTTGACCTCGACCGCTTCAAGCCGATCAACGACTCCCTCGGCCATGCCGCCGGCGACCGCATGCTCAAGGACATGGCCGAGCGCCTGCTCGACTGTGTCGATGATGATGACACCGTGGCGCGCATGGGCGGTGACGAGTTCACCCTGTTGCTGCAACCGCGGGCGACTCGGGAAATGGCCCTGAACCGCGCCATCAACGTCGCCGAGCAGATCCTCGGCAGCCTGGTACGACCGTTCGTCCTGGAAAACCGCGAGTTCTTCGTCACCGCCAGTATCGGCATCGCCCTGAGCCCGCAGGACGGCAGTGAACTCAGCCAACTGATGAAGAACGCCGACACTGCCATGTACCACGCCAAGGAGCGTGGCAAGAACAATTTCCAGTTCTACCAGGCCGACATGAACGCCAGCGCCCTCGAGCGCCTGGAACTGGAAAGCGACCTGCGCCATGCCCTGGAGCAGAACGAATTCACTCTTTATTACCAGCCGCAGTTCAGCGGTGACGGCAAGCGCCTGACCGGTGCCGAGGCCCTGCTGCGCTGGCGTCATCCGCGCCGCGGGCTGGTGCCGCCGGGTGACTTCATTCCGGTGATCGAAGAGCTGGGGCTGGTCGTGGATGTCGGCGACTGGGTGCTCAAGGAAGCCTGCCGCCAGCTCAAGGTCTGGCATCAAGACAAGGTGCGGGTGCCCAAGGTCTCGGTGAACATCTCGGCGCGGCAGTTCTCCGACGGCCAGCTCGGCACGCGGATTGCCACCATCCTCAAGGACACTGGCTTGCCACCGGCATGCCTGGAGCTGGAGCTGACCGAAAGTATTCTGATGCGCGAGGTTGACGAGGCCATGGTGATCCTCGACAGCCTGAAGCAGCTTGGCCTGAGCATTGCGGTCGACGACTTCGGTACCGGCTACTCGTCACTCAACTACCTCAAACAGTTCCCTATCGATGTACTGAAGATCGACCGCACCTTCGTCGACGGTTTGCCCGAAGGCGAGCAGGACGCGCAGATCGCCCGGGCAATCATCGCCATGGCCCACAGTCTGAACCTGGCGGTGATTGCTGAAGGCGTGGAAACCCACGAGCAGCTGGAGTTTCTGCGCGAGCACGATTGCGACGAGGTACAGGGTTACCTGTTCGGGCGGCCGATGCCGGCCAACCAGTTCGAGGCGCAGTTCAGCAACGAAACGTTGTTCATGTTTGAGTAAGCACTACCCCAATCGCGGGGCAAGCCCGCTCCCACAGAGGAATCAGGTCTCTGTGGGAGCGGGCT
>JBOICD010000507.1:0-2762 GCA_050739855.1 Pseudomonas sp. | reverse complement strand
GTATTTGCTCCCACCGGCAATCAGCGCGCCCGCCGCACCAGGCGCAACCCGGCCAACACCAGCGCAAACACCGCAATACTGGCGCTGTACAACACCAGCGCCGGAATCCCGAACACCAGCGCCAGCACTGCCAGACGCCAACCCGCTCGCGCTGGCACCAGCTGAGCCAGCAATGCCAGGCCCAGCGCGGTCCAGGCGATAACCCCGAAGTGAATCATCCAACCCAGCAGCGAACGCGCCTGGCATTGCCACACTTGCGCCTGCTCGGCACAGACACCCACCCACTGTGCGTCTTCCATCAGGACATAACGCACCCCGTAACTGGCCGCCAGCCACAGGGGCAGGCACAGCAACAAGGTGATCAGCGGCAAACGGCGGGACATGGAACGCTCCGGAATCTTCGAAATCGGCGCCCAGCATAATGGTCCGAGCCGTCTATGCAAGGCAAAAGCGCTCGCCTCGGCTACTTTGAACAGAAGATAAATGGAACCAATTGTTGCCGCGCCTCCGGTGAAAACGGCAACATCAGGAACGATAAATGCCGGAGCGCCAGGCAACTTTGCCGGGGACACAATGGTCCTAGCCTGCGTAACGCACTTTGCTGCAGCTTTTTTGGGGATCCGTCATGCTTCGATTACTACGCCTCGCTGCCCTCCTGGGTGGCCTAATCCTGAGTGCGTCCGCTTCGGCGCAAGATATCGATGCCGCCAGTTACGGCTACCCGCTGACCAACCCGTTCGAGGCGACCATCGCCACCACGCCACCGGACTTGCGCCCGGAGTTGCCCAGTGACGATGACATCACCCAGTCCGACTACAGCCTGGACATGCGTCCGGAGCGCGCCTTCACCCTCCCCGACAATTTCTGGGCGGTAAAGAAGCTTAAGTACCGTATCGCCAGGCAGGACCATCCGGCACCGCTGATCTTCCTCATTGCCGGTACCGGCGCGCCCTACTCCAGCAGCACCAACGAATACCTCAAGAAACTGTTCTACAAAGCCGGCTACCACGTGGTGCAGCTGTCCTCGCCGACCAGCTTCGACTTCATCACCTCGGCCTCGCGCTTCGCCACCCCTGGCGTGACGCGTGAAGACGCCGAAGACCTGTACCGGGTCATGCAAGGCGTACGCGCCCAGCACCCGCGCCTGCCGGTGACCGAGTACTACCTCAGCGGCTACAGCCTTGGCGCCCTGGATGCGGCATTCGTCAGCCATCTCGACGAAACCCGGCGCAGCTTCAACTTCAAGCGCGTGTTGCTGCTCAACCCGCCGGTCAACCTCTACACCTCGATCACCAACCTCGACAAACTGGTACAGACCGAAGTCAAGGGCATCAACAGCAGTACCACCTTCTATGAACTGGTGCTGAAAAAACTGACCCGCTACTTCCAGCAAAAGGGCTACATCGACCTCAACGACGCCCTGCTCTATGACTTCCAGCAGTCGCGCCAACACCTGAGCAACGAGCAGATGGCCATGGTCATCGGCACCTCGTTCCGCTTTTCGGCTTCCGACATCGCGTTCACCTCCGACCTGGTCAACCGCCGCGGGCTGATTACCCCGCCCCAGTACCCGATCACCGAAAGCAGCAGCCTCACGCCGTTTTTCAAACGGGCGCTACAGTGCGACTTCGATTGCTACATCACCGAACAGGTCATTCCCATGTGGCGGGCCCGTACCGACGGTGGCAGCCTGCTGCAACTGGTTGACCAGGTCAGCCTGTATGCCCTCAAGGATTACCTGCAACAGAGCCCGAAAGTTGCCGTGATGCACAACGCCGACGATGTGATCCTCGGCCCCGGTGACATCGGCTTTCTGCGCAGTACCTTTGGCGATCGCTTGACCCTTTACCCCCACGGCGGCCATTGCGGCAACCTCAACTACCGCGTCAACAGCGACGCCATGCTGGAGTTTTTCCGTGGTTAAACGCCTACTGATTGCTACTGCACTACTTGCCAGTGGACTGGCCCAGGCCGAAGAAACCGCAGCGCGTGCCAGTGTGGTCGATGCCGATGGCTTCACCGAGCCACTCAAAGCACTTAAATTCAACCCGGGACTGGACCAGCGTGAGTTCGAGCGTTCGACGCTCGCAGCGCTGAATGTCTATGACCCGCTGGAGTCGATGAACCGGCGGATCTACCACTTCAACTACCGCTTTGACCAATGGGTATTCCTGCCGGTGGTCGATGGCTACCGCTACATCACCCCGGGCTTTGTCCGTAGCGGCGTGAGCAACTTCTTCAGCAACCTGGGCGATGTCCCCAACCTGCTCAATAGCCTGCTGCAGCTCAAGGGCAAGCGTTCGATGGAAATCACCGCGCGCCTGTTGCTCAACACCACCATTGGCGTCGCCGGCCTGTGGGACCCGGCAACCAGGATGGGCCTGCCGTACCAGAGCGAAGACTTCGGCCAGACCCTGGGCTTCTATGGCGTGCCGGACGGCCCGTACCTGATGTTGCCGATTCTCGGCCCGTCGAACCTGCGCGATACCGGTGGATTGGCGGTGGACTTCGTTGCCGAGAACCAGATCAACTTCCTCAACGTTGCCGAAGTCAGCAGCAATCATCCGGAAGTGGTGGTGCTGCGGGCGGTCGACAAGCGTTACACCACCCGTTTCCGCTACGGTCAGCTGAACTCACCGTTCGAATACGAGAAGGTCCGCTACGTCTACACCGAAGCGCGCAAGCTGCAGATCGCCGAGTAATCCCCACTGTGGGAGCGGGCTTGCCCCCGCGATTGCGATTTGTCAGTTATATCGCTATCG
>JBOICD010000506.1:0-2762 GCA_050739855.1 Pseudomonas sp. | reverse complement strand
GTTCCTCGAAGCCCACCCTGACCCGGACAACGCCAATTGCGACGGTCCGTGCGCCATGCGCCGGGACAAACTGGAGCCATACCTGGCCCAGCTCAAGCAACTGGACGATCTGGTGAAGAGTTTTTCGACGGTAGAAACCGCGTAATCCTCAATTCTCCGGTAAAGTACCGCTCGTTCAACCCCTGACCCACGGGTCAGGGGCGCGCCATCGTCAGGCCTGCCCGTTTCCAACAGCCAGGCGACCGGCAAAGATTTTTCTCAGCTGCGTTGTTTTCGTCAATTCTGGAGTGCTTACAACAATGGCAAAAATCGTCGACATCAAAGGTCGTGAAGTTCTCGATTCGCGTGGTAACCCCACCGTAGAAGCGGACGTACTGCTCGACAACGGCATCATCGGTAGCGCGTGCGCGCCGTCCGGTGCTTCCACTGGCTCGCGCGAAGCGCTGGAGCTGCGTGATGGCGACAAGAGCCGTTACATGGGCAAAGGCGTACTGAAGGCTGTCGCCAACATCAACGGCCCGATCCGCGACCTGCTGCTGGGCAAAGACCCGCTTGACCAGAAAGCCCTCGACCGCGCCATGATCGACCTGGACGGTACCGAGAACAAGGCCAAGCTGGGCGCCAACGCCATCCTCGCTGTGTCCCTGGCCGCTGCCAAAGCCGCTGCCCAGGATCAGGACCTGCCGCTGTACGCGCACATCGCCAACCTCAACGGCACCCCAGGCCAGTACTCGATGCCGGTTCCGATGATGAACATCATCAACGGTGGCGAGCACGCCGATAACAACGTCGACATCCAGGAGTTCATGGTTCAGCCGGTTGGCGCCAAGACCTTCTCCGATGGCCTGCGCATGGGCACCGAAATTTTCCATCACCTCAAAGCTGTGCTCAAGGCCCGTGGCCTGAACACCGCGGTAGGTGACGAAGGCGGTTTCGCGCCTAACCTGGCTTCCAACGAAGACGCCCTGGGCGCCATCGCCGAGGCTGTGGCCAACGCTGGCTACAAGCTGGGCACCGACGTGACCCTGGCCCTGGACTGCGCTGCCAGCGAATTCTACGAAGACGGCAAGTACAACCTGTCCGGCGAAGGCAAGTCGTTCGACGCTGAAGGTTTTGCCGAGTACCTGAAAGGCCTGACCGAGCGTTTCCCGATCATCTCGATCGAAGACGGTCTGGACGAGTCCGACTGGGCTGGCTGGAAGATCCTCACCGACAAGATCGGTGCCAAGGTGCAACTGGTCGGTGACGACTTGTTCGTAACCAACACCAAGATCTTGAAAGAAGGCATCGACAAGCAGATCGGCAACTCGATCCTGATCAAGTTCAACCAGATCGGCTCGCTGACCGAAACCCTGGAAGCCATCCAGATGGCCAAGGCTGCCGGTTACACCGCGGTAATCTCGCACCGTTCGGGTGAAACCGAAGATTCGACCATTGCCGACCTGGCCGTGGGTACCGCTGCCGGCCAGATCAAGACCGGTTCGCTGTGCCGTTCCGACCGCGTTTCCAAGTACAACCAGCTGCTGCGTATCGAAGAGCAACTGGGCAGCAAGGCTGTGTACCGTGGTCGTGCCGAGTTTCGCGGCTAAGCAAGAGATGGTAAAAAGACAGCAGCCAAGGTTCGCTGAACAGCCATACTGACTGTTCAGCAACTTGTTGCAGCAGGTCTGACTACACAAAGCCTGGCTTCGGCCAGGCTTCGTGCCATCAGTGCCCTGCAGAGGTGGCGGTCTTTTTCCACTGGATACCCTGATGCGCAGTCCCTATTGGTTGTTCCTCGTCCTGCTCCTGCTGCTTGGTGGCCTGCAGTATCGCCTGTGGGTGGGCAATGGCAGCCTGGCCCATGTCACCGAGCTCAAGCAACAGATCGCCGACCAGCACGCCGAAAACGAGCGTCTGCTGGAACGTAACCGTGTGCTTGATGCTGAAGTACTGGAGTTGAAGAAAGGTATGGAAACCGTCGAAGAACGGGCTCGCCATGAACTGGGTATGGTCAAGGAGGGTGAAACCCTCTACCAGCTTGCCCAATGAACCAGACCTTGCCGGCCTTCTGGGCCGTGATTCCCGCCGCGGGCGTTGGTGCCCGCATGGCTGCCGACCGTCCCAAGCAGTACCTGCAATTGGGCGGGCAGACCATTCTCGAGCATAGCCTCGACTGTTTCCTCGACCATCCCTGTGTCAAAGGGGTGGTGGTCAGCGTTGCCGCTGACGATCCTTACTGGCCCGGCTTGCGCTGCGCCAGTGACCCACGTATCCAGCGCGCCGCTGGCGGCCAGGAGCGCGCTGACTCGGTGCTCAACGCCTTGTTGCTGTTGCACGCCCAGGGCGCGGCGGACAGCGACTGGGTGCTGGTACACGATGCCGCGCGCCCGAACCTGGCGCGCAGCGACCTTGACCGCTTGCTGTTCGAGCTCGCCGACGATCCGGTAGGAGGCCTGTTGGCCGTACCGGCCCGCGATACTCTCAAGCGCGCCGACGCCAAGGGGCGGGTCAGTGCCACCATCGACCGCAGTACCGTGTGGCAGGCTTATACCCCGCAGATGTTTCGTCTGGGCACCTTGCACCGGGCCCTGGCCGATAGTCTGGTGGCGGATGTGGCGATCACCGATGAATCCTCGGCGATCGAGTGGGCCGGGCAGGCGCCGCGCTTGATCGAAGGACGCAGTGACAACATCAAGGTGACCCGGCCGGAAGACCTGGAGTGGTTGCGTCAGCGCTGGGCCAAGCGCGGCTGAGAACCTATCGCGGGGCAAGCCCGCTCC
>JBOICD010000505.1:0-2762 GCA_050739855.1 Pseudomonas sp. | reverse complement strand
GTCAAGTGCTTGCCCGCAACCCTTGGGAGCGGTGAGATGTGTGCCATTGCCGTGTGCAAAGCCGGGCCGGAGAGCCGGGCATTCAATAAGAACAAACGGAGGCGCCATGTACGCCGATTACCTCCCCAGGCTTCATTCTTTCCTCAGGAACGGTGCGTTTTGTCATCAGACAATCACGCAACGTGTTGACCCCTGCGCGTCTGCAGGGGTATACAATGCGCCGCGTTTTACCTGTGACCCCAATGCGTACCGCGCACTCTTGCTGACACCCGGCTGATTTACCCACGGCGTTTGCCCTGGATGGGCAGCAGTTGGCCAAGATCCTCAAGGTAACCACCTTGTTAATTCCGCTGCGCCACGAGCGCGGTGGGTCCGATTCCGTCACAGATAAAAACAATGCAGGTGACTTCGTTCATGAGTGGACAAAACACGCATTCAGGCGAGCTGAAACGCGGCCTGAAAAATCGCCATATCCAGTTGATCGCCCTGGGCGGTGCAATTGGTACCGGGTTGTTTCTCGGATCGGCCGGGGTGATGAAATCGGCGGGCCCGTCGATGATTCTCGGCTATGCGATCTGTGGCTTTATCGCCTTCATGATCATGCGCCAGCTCGGCGAGATGATCGTCGAAGAGCCGGTGGCAGGTTCCTTCAGTCACTTTGCCCACAAATACTGGGGCGGTTTCGCTGGCTTTTTGTCCGGTTGGAACTGCTGGGTGCTGTACATCCTGGTCGGTATGTCGGAGCTGACCGCCGTCGGCAAGTACGTGCACTACTGGTGGCCGGAGATCCCGACCTGGGCCTCGGCGGCAGCCTTCTTCATCCTGATCAACGCGATCAACCTGGCCAACGTCAAGGTGTTCGGCGAGGCCGAGTTCTGGTTCGCAATCATCAAGGTCCTGGCCATCGTCGGCATGATTGCCCTGGGCAGCTACATGCTGGTCAGCGGTAGCGGCGGTCCGCAGGCTTCGGTGAGCAACCTGTGGGAGCACGGCGGCTTCTTCCCTAACGGGGTGAGCGGCCTGGTCATGGCCCTGGCGATCATCATGTTCTCCTTCGGCGGCCTGGAAATGCTCGGCTTCACCGCAGCAGAGGCCGACAAGCCGAAAACCGTGATCCCGAAAGCGATCAACCAGGTGATCTACCGTATCCTGATTTTCTACATCGGCGCCCTGGTGGTGCTGCTGTCGCTGACCCCATGGGACAGTCTGGTCACCAGCCTCGATGCATCCGGTGGCACCTACGGCGCCAGCCCGTTCGTTCAGGTGTTCTCGCTGCTGGGTAGCGATGTGGCTGCGCACATCCTCAACTTCGTGGTCCTCACCGCGGCGCTGTCGGTGTACAACAGCGGCACCTATTGCAACGCCCGCATGCTCTATGGCATGGCCGAGCAGGGCGATGCCCCGGCCAGCCTGGCGAAGATCGACAAGCGCGGCGTACCGGTGCGTTCGATCCTGGCTTCGGCAGCTGTGACCCTGGTGGCGGTGCTGCTCAACTACTTCATCCCGCAGCATGCGCTGGAGTTGCTGATGTCGCTGGTGGTGGCTGCTCTGGTGATCAACTGGGCGATGATCAGCTACTCGCACCTGAAGTTCCGCCAGCACATGAACAAGACCGGCCAGAAGCCGTTGTTCAAGGCGCTGTGGTACCCCTACGGCAACTACATCTGCCTGGCCTTTGTGGTGCTGATCCTCGGCATCATGCTGCAGATTCCGGGGATCCAGATGTCGGTGTATGCGATTCCGGTGTGGCTGGTAGTGATGTTTGCCTGCTACGGGCTCAAGGGCAATCGCCAAGCCCGTGTGCCCGAAGCAAATCCTGCGGCCAAGTAAGGCCTGAGTAATGTACAAGCCCGGTGGGAGCGGGCTTGCCCCGCGATAGTGGTTCTTCAACAAAATCACATCGCGAGGCAAGCTCGCTCCCACTGGGTTTTTGCTTTTTGCGGTATCCTCATGGCCTTATCAGGCCCGTGACTCATGTTGATCATTTCCAATACCGTGCAAATTCCCGACCAGGAGATCGAACTGACTGCGATCCGCGCCCAGGGGGCGGGAGGGCAGAACGTCAACAAGGTTTCCAGTGCCGTGCACCTGCGTTTCGACACGCAAGCCTCGTCCTTGCCGGCGTTCTACAAAGAGCGCTTGCTGGCCTTGCGCGACAGCCGCATTACCCGTGAGGGCGTGATCATCCTCAAGGCCCAGCAATACCGTACCCAGGAGCAGAACCGCGCGGATGCGCTGGAGCGCTTGTGTGAGCTGATTCGGGCGGCGGTCAAGGTGGAAAAGTCGCGACGCCCGACGCGCCCGACCCTGGGCTCGAAAACCCGGCGTCTGGAGGGCAAGAGCAAGCGCGGCGCGATCAAGGCCGGACGTGGCAAGGTCGATTATTGAAGGGACGAGGGAGATTTCTTGACCGTGTGAAAACGTGTTGAGGAAAGATTCCTGCATCAGCCGTTTTCACACCGTCTGACTGTTGCGCAGTTATTCCTGGTCGGCGCAGGGAGTTTCGTCGCCGTCGTAGTCAGCCTGGGCTGGTTCGGCGCTGTGAGTGGCAGGTGTCTGCTCTTCTGGGTTCAGGCTTGGGAAGGGAAGATTCGGGATTTCATGCATCTCGTCGTTCCTCGCAAGTGTGTGGAAAGGCTGCGCAAGGCGCGCGTGGCTTATGAAAAGCTCGTGCAGGATACAGGAGTCTGGATGACAGTATGAATTTTCCTGCTTAATGGCCATCGCGGGGCAAGCCCGCTCCCACAGGGATTGTATGATCC
>JBOICD010000504.1:0-2775 GCA_050739855.1 Pseudomonas sp. | reverse complement strand
CTGTTCGCGCCCTGGGTGGCGCCACACAACCCCAGCGAGCAATACCGTGACTTCCTGCTGACCCCGCCGGTGTGGCTCGAAGGCGGTAACTGGCAGTTCATTCTCGGCACCGACGAACTGGGCCGCGACCTGCTCTCCCGCCTGATCCAGGGTTCGCGCCTGTCGCTGCTGATCGGCCTGTCGTCGGTGGTGATCTCGCTGATTCCGGGGATCTTCCTCGGTCTGCTGGCCGGGTTCTTCCCGCGCATCCTTGGCCCGTCGATCATGCGCCTGATGGACGTGATGCTGGCTCTGCCATCGCTGCTGCTGGCTGTAGCCATCGTCGCCATCCTCGGCCCAGGCCTGATCAACACGGTGATCGCCATTGCCATCGTGTCGCTGCCGTCCTATGTACGTCTGACCCGCGCTGCGGTGATGGGTGAACTGAACCGTGACTACGTCACTGCCGCGCGCCTGGCCGGTGCCGGCCTGCCTCGGCTGATGTTCGTCACCGTGCTGCCCAACTGCATGGCGCCGCTGATCGTCCAGGCGACCTTGAGTTTCTCCTCGGCGATTCTCGATGCTGCGGCCCTGGGCTTCCTTGGCCTGGGTGTCCAGCCGCCGACCCCGGAGTGGGGCACCATGCTGGCCTCGGCCCGCGACTACATCGAACGTGCCTGGTGGGTGGTGAGCCTGCCGGGTCTGACCATTTTGCTCAGCGTGCTGGCAATCAACCTGATGGGTGACGGACTGCGCGATGCGCTGGACCCGAAACTCAAGAATGCCGCCTGAGGAGATCGCCATGTCACTTCTAGAAATCAAGAATCTGAATGTGCGCTTCGGCGATGCCAGCGCGGTGCCGGTGGTCGACGGTCTCGACCTGACGGTGAACGAAGGCGAAGTCCTGGCCATTGTCGGCGAGTCCGGCTCCGGTAAATCGGTGACCATGATGGCGCTGATGGGGCTGATCGACGCCCCTGGGCGGATCACCGCCGACGCCCTCACCTTCGACGGCACCAACATGCTCAAACTCAGCGGTCGGCAACGGCGCAAGGTGGTCGGCAAGGATATGGCGATGGTCTTCCAGGACCCGATGACCGCCCTCAACCCTAGCTACACCGTGGGCTTCCAGATCGAGGAAGTCCTGCGCCAGCACCTTGGTCTGCGCGGCAAGGCAGCTCGCCAACGTGCCTTGGAGCTGCTCAAGAAAGTCGAGATTCCAGCCGCCGAAAGCCGCCTGGATGCCTACCCGCATCAACTGTCGGGCGGCATGAGCCAGCGCGTGGCCATTGCCATGGCCATCGCCGGCGAACCCAAGCTGCTGATCGCCGATGAACCGACCACTGCCCTGGACGTGACTATTCAGGCACAGATCATGGAGCTGCTGCTCAACCTGCAGAAAGAGCAGAACATGGCCCTGATCCTGATCACCCACGACCTGGCCGTGGTCGCCGAGACTGCCAAGCGGGTCTGTGTGATGTATGCAGGGCAAGCCGTGGAAGTCGGTCAGGTGCCGGAGCTGTTCGAGGTCCCCGCGCACCCCTACACCGAAGCCCTGCTGGCAGCGATTCCCGAACACAGCGAAGGCGCCGAGCGCCTGGCGACCTTGCCGGGTATCGTTCCCGGCCGCTATGACCGCCCCGAAGGCTGCCTGCTTTCACCGCGCTGCCCTTACGTCCAGGACAATTGCCGCCGGCAACGCCCGACCCTCGATCCCCAGGCCCACAGCCAGGTCCGTTGTTTCTACCCGTTGAACCAGGAGGTGGCGTAATGACCGTCGTCCTTACCGCCCGTGAACTGACCCGTCACTATGAAGTTTCCCGTGGCCTGTTCAAAGGGCATGCCCTGGTCCGTGCACTCAACGGCGTGTCTTTTGAGCTGGAAGCCGGCAAGACCCTGGCCGTGGTCGGCGAATCGGGTTGTGGCAAATCGACCCTGGCACGGGCGCTGACCCTGATCGAAGAACCCTCGTCCGGCTCGCTGAAAATTGCCGGCCAGGAAGTCGCCGGGGCCAACAAAGCCGAACGCAAGCAACTGCGCAAAGACGTGCAGATGGTGTTCCAGAGCCCCTACGCCTCGCTCAACCCACGGCAGAAGATCGGTGACCAGTTGGCCGAACCGCTGCTGATCAACACCAACCTGTCGAAGAGCGAACGGCGGGAAAAGGTCCAGGCCATGATGCAACAGGTCGGCCTGCGTCCGGAGCATTACCAGCGCTACCCGCATATGTTTTCCGGCGGTCAGCGCCAGCGCATCGCCCTGGCCCGAGCGATGATGCTGCAACCGAAAGTGCTGGTGGCCGATGAGCCGACCTCGGCCCTCGACGTGTCGATCCAGGCCCAGGTGCTGAACCTGTTCATGGACCTGCAAAAAGAGTTCAACACCGCCTACGTGTTCATCTCGCACAACCTGGCAGTGGTGCGTCATGTGGCGGACCAGGTGCTGGTGATGTACCTGGGGCGTCCGGCGGAAATGGGGCCCAAGGAAGATATCTACAACAAGCCGCTGCACCCCTACACCCAGGCGCTGCTATCGGCCACCCCGACCATTCACCCGGACCCGCTCAAGCCGAAGATCAAGATCGCCGGCGAGCTGCCCAACCCGCTGAACCCGCCACCGGGTTGCGCGTTCCACAAGCGCTGCCCGTATGCCACCGAGCGCTGTGCTTCGGAGGAGCCGGCGTTCAGGCAGGTGGGGACGCGGCAGGTGGCGTGTCATTACGCGGAGCAGTTCCTCTAAGTCCATCGCGGGTCAAGCCCGCTCCCACAGACCCCCACTGTGGGAGCGGGCTTGACC
>JBOICD010000503.1:0-2782 GCA_050739855.1 Pseudomonas sp. | reverse complement strand
CCGTGGACGGTTGTTGAACTTGCGAAGACGGCAGCGCTTTCGAGGTCAGCGTTCTTTGCGCGCTTCTCGCGCGCTGTGGGCTTGCCTCCCATGGAGTACCTGCTTGCCTGGCGAATGGCGATCGCGAAGGATCTGCTCAGTCGTAGCGATTTCGCACTTGCCGAGGTGGCCGAACGCGTCGGCTACAGATCGGCCAGCACATTCAGCACTGCGTTCAGTCGCCATGTGGGGCAAGCTCCCAGTCACTACGCGCGGCAGCAACAGCCTGTCTCTTCGTAGCTCACTCCCGTGATGTGATCCCGTCGTGCATCTCGCGATCGCTCTCGCTACTCTTCTGAGCTTGTTCGCGGGCAGAGGTGGAGTTGACTGCACATGATGGCGGATTCAACAGGTCGATGCAACAAGTTGGCTGAGTATCGACAGAGCAATGATCTTAAATTGAGATTGGCTCGACGTCTTCAGGCGTCACACGCTATAAATGGTCACTTCCGCGCGCGCCAGGAGGGTTACCCATCTGCATGCATGTCGAAAATAAGACCTCGCAGCCACTGGTTGGCCGGGTCCTTGTGGTATTTGGCATGCCAGAACAGGTTGATGGCAATTTGCGGAAGCTTCACCGGGTGGTCTACATACTTCAGGTTGAAGGGTTTGGCCATTCGTTCCGCGAAGCGCTCGGGGACGGTTGCCACCAAATCTGTTGACTGAAGAATGTGACCCACCGCAACGAAGTGGGGCACCGTCAATTTCACTTTGCGCTGCGGTGAGCTGCTGTCGAGTATTTCATCGACTTTGCCGTGGCCCGTCCCCGCCGAAACAATGGCCACGTGGTTGGCTGCAAAAAAATCCGAGGGCAGTATTTTCCGCTTGTCCAGGGGATGCCCTTTTCTGAACATGCAGACATATTGCTGCATGAACAACCGCCGCTGGAAGAAGCCGGCCTTGAGTTGGGGTAGAAGTCCGATGGCCAGGTCGATATGGCCTGCCTCCATGGCGTCCTTCAGGTTGATGGCCGTATTGCGCACAGTGCTGATGGACACGGACGGTGCGACCTTCTGGATCTTCTCCATCAGCAGTGGCAGGAAGTAGATCTCGCCGATATCGGTCATCCCGATGGAAAAACTGCGCTTGCTGCTCGCCGGATCAAAAGAGGTCTTGGCGTTGACGGCGCCGTGAATCATCCCCAGCGCGTAGCCGATGGACTCCGCCAGCTGGTCCGCAAAGGGTGTTGGCTGCATGCCGGTGGAAGTACGCAGAAAC
The DNA here is from genome assembly GCA_050739855.1 of Pseudomonas sp. GTDB lineage: Bacteria > Pseudomonadota > Gammaproteobacteria > Pseudomonadales > Pseudomonadaceae > Aquipseudomonas. The sequence goes on along the minus strand of JBOICD010000503.1, from coordinate 1,525 downwards.
AGTTCATCGCCAAAAAGCTTGCGCAAACGCGCCAGGGCATTGCTGACCGCGGGCTGCCCCAGGCCAAGGTTTTCCGCGACCTTGGAGACTTTCCGCTCCGCGAGGAGCTGGTTGAAGATCACCAGCAAGTTGAGGTCTATGTCCTTGAGTTCCATCCGGGTCTCCGCATGACTATTGATTCAAATGATATTACACATTGATGTCATTGTATTGACTGATTTTCGTGTGCCGCCGATCATCATGCCTATCCCACGAGACAAGACTGACTTAACAAGATGGAAATTTTTGTACGGCCCGTACAGCGCACGCTCAATGTAGCGGCTGGCGTGAACCTGCTTGATGCCCTGCGGGAGCATGACGTGCCGGTGTCATACAGTTGCCTGGCGGGCCGCTGCGGTACCTGCCGATGCAAGATTGTTGAAGGCAATGTGCTCGACTCTGGCCGTGAGGTGCAGCGTCCCCTGGGGGCCCAGGACGAGTACGTGCTGGCTTGCCAGACCTTCCTGACGGAGTCGTGCACCATCGAAATTCCCGAGCCCGATGAGGTGGTCGTGCACACCGCCAGGATCGTGAAGGCCACCGTGGTCGGGCTGGAAGACCAGACCCATGACATTAAGCGCATACGGCTGCGGCCGGCGAAGCCGCTGGACTTTTCGCCCGGGCAGTACGCACAGCTCCAGTTCACACCTGACCATATCAGGCCCTATTCCATGGCCGGGCTTTGCGTGGATGGAGAGCTTGAGTTCCATGTTCGTCTGGTGGCTGATGGCCGCGTCACGGGCTACATCGCCAATGAGTTGAAGGTCGGCGATGCTGTACGCGTGAGCGGCCCGCTGGGCTCGGCCTACCTGCGCCGCAAGCATGAAGGCCCGATGCTCTGCGTCGCGGGCGGCACCGGCCTGGCGCCCATTCTTTCCATCGTCCGCGGCGTGATTGCCGAGGGCATGCAAAACCCTATTCATCTGTATTTTGGTGTCCGGTCCGAACGCGATATCTATGGCCTGAAATGGCTCGAAGCCCTGAAGCTGGAGCATCCGCAGCTCAAGGTGCACGTCGTCGTGACGTCCGGCCGGGCGTCGGATTGCCGCACGGGCCTGGTGACAGAAGCCATTGCGCAGGACTGGTCAAGTCTTGATGGTTTTCGCGCCTATCTTTGCGGCGCGCCGCCCATGGTGGAGGCGACCACCTTGCTGATCAAACAGATGGGCGTACTGCCGGAGCAAATCTATGCGGACGCCTTCTACGCAAGCGGAACCTGACCCCGGAGAAAAAACATGAATGCCAGAAACATAGATATTGAACCCCAGCTCGGGCGGAAAGAGTATTACGAGCGCATTGGCATCGACAGCATGACGCCCTTGTGGGAAGTGCTGGGCGCGCTGGTGCCGCACTCGCCCAAGTCGCCGGCGGTCTCGCATCTGTGGAAGTACGCCGACGTGCGCGACCGTGTGATGGAGGCCGGCACGCTGATCAGCGCGGCCGAGGCCGAGCGCCGCGTGCTGATCCTGGAGAACCCCGCGCTGCG
>JBOICD010000502.1:0-2793 GCA_050739855.1 Pseudomonas sp. | reverse complement strand
CCCACAGGGTGATGTTGAGTCCCTGTGGGAGCGGGCTTGCCCCGCGATTGAATTCAACTCAGAACCGCGAACCAGGCTCCAACAGAAAATCCATCTCGTCATCGGTACTCGGCCGATTCAGAACCAGATTGCGATGCGGAAAACGGCCAAAGCGGGCAATCACCCGCTGATGCTGCTCGGCATAGTCGAGGAAGCCTTCGAACAGGCGCCGGTCGCTGTCCGGCTGCGCATCAAGCAACAGCTGATAGCGTTCGACGCTGATGTTCTGCCAGTCGAGCACTTCGGCATGCTCGAGCACCAGCAGGATGAACACCCGCTGGATCGGCAACAGCTGGTAATCCCAGGCCTTGTCCAGACCCTGCATCACCAGCACCTGGGCACGCCGGTCGCCATCGAAGGCATGCGGCGTGTCGCGGTGGATCATGCGCGGCAACTGGTCGAGCAGCAGAACCAGGCCCAACCAGCCCTGCGGGCTCTGCAGCCACTCTTCCAGACCACCCGCCAGGGCCTGCTCGACCAGGTCGCCGAAGCGCTCTTGCGCCTCGACGTCATGGTGCTTGCCGAACCACAGCGTGCTCTTCTCGTCAGCGACGTCCTGAGGGCTGGCGCCCCATCCGAACCACCACTCCAGTAACGGCTGCCAAGGTGCGAGCATGACTTACTCCTGGTGATAACCGGTAACGCGCTCGACTTCCTGCTTGGAGCCGAGGAACACGGCCACGCGCTGGTGCAGGCTCTCGGGCTGGATGTCGAGGATGCGCTGGCGACCGTCGGTGGAGGCACCGCCGGCCTGTTCGATGATGAACGACATCGGATTGGCTTCGTACATCAGACGCAGCTTGCCCGGCTTGGACGGCTCGCGCGCGTCACGCGGGTACATGAACAGGCCGCCACGGGTCAGGATGCGATGCACGTCGGCGACCATCGAGGCGATCCAGCGCATGTTGTAGTTCTTCTTCAGCGGGCCGGTCTCACCGGCCAGCAGCTCGCCCACATAGCGGGTTACCGGCTCTTCCCAGTGACGCTGGTTGGACATGTTGATGGCGAACTCGGCGGTGGTTTCCGGTACCTGGATGTTCTCGTGGGTGAGGACGAAGCTGCCCAGCTCGCGGTCCAGGGTGAAGCCCTTGACGCCGTTGCCCAGGGTCAGGATCAGCATGGTCTGCGGACCATAGATCGCGTAACCGGCGGCAACCTGCTTGGTGCCCGGCTGCAGGAAGGCCTGTTCGTTGAGGCTTTCGTTCTGGCTCAGGTACTCGTTAGGGCAACGCAGTACCGAGAAGATGGTGCCGACCGAAACGTTGACGTCGATGTTCGACGAACCGTCCAGTGGGTCGAATACCAGCAGGTAGGCGCCTTTCGGGTATTTGCCCGGGATCTGGTAGGCGTTGTCCATTTCTTCGGACGCCATGCCGGCCAGGTGACCGCCCCACTCGTTGGCTTCGAGCAGGATGTCGTTGGAAATCACGTCCAGTTTCTTCTGGACTTCGCCCTGCACGTTTTCAGTGCCCATGCTGCCCAGAACACCACCCAGGGCGCCCTTGGAAACGTTATGGCTGATCTCCTTGCACGCACGCGCCACCACTTCGATCAGGAAGCGCAGATCGGCAGGGGTACTGTTGCTGCGGGTCTGCTCAATCAAATAGCGACTCAGGGTAACGCGGGACATGTATGGCTCCGAAGGAAGGGGGTAGTAAAAACCCCCGCAGTTTACAGGGAGAGTGCAGCGCTAGCGAGCTATCCGACACGCTTGCCCGATCAGACGGCACTTTGGCCCGAGAGTTCATCGCTCCCGGGCCGCCATGCACAGCTTAGTCGAGGGCTTTCCAGATCTGCGTGGCGTACTCGCGGATGGTCCGGTCCGAGGAAAACCAGCCCATTCGTGCGGTGTTGAGCACTGCGATGCGCCACCACTGCCTGGGATCGTGCCAGAGCGCTTCGACGCGCAACTGAGCGTCCCAGTAGGCATCGAAGTCGGCGCAGACCAGGAAGCGGTCATGGGCCACCAGCGAGTCCACCAGCCCTACGTAACGGGCCGGATCATCCGGGGAGAACACGCCGCTGCGAATGGCCTGGAGCACGTCGTTGAGCCGATACGAGGCACTGATCGCCGCATGGGCGCCAAAGTCGCCACTGCGCTTACGCGCCTCCACTTGCTGCGCGGTGAGGCCGAAGATGAACATGTTTTCGCCGCCCACTTGCTCGCACATCTCGACGTTGGCGCCGTCCAGGGTGCCGATGGTCAGGGCACCATTGAGACCGAACTTCATGTTGCTGGTGCCGGAGGCTTCGTAACCGGCGGTGGAAATCTGTTCGGAAAGGTCAGCCGCCGGAATGATGCTCTCCGCCAGGCTGACGTTGTAGTTGGGCAGAAACACCACCTTGAGCAGGCCGCGCACCGTCGGGTCGTTGTTCACCACCCGGGCGATGTCGTTGCTCAGTTTGATGATCAACTTGGCCTGGTGGTAGCTGGCCGCCGCCTTGCCGGCAAAAATCTTCACCCGTGGCGCCCAGTCGGTGCCGGGTTCGGCACGTATCGCCTGGTACAAGGCCACGGTGTGCAGCAGGTTGAGCAACTGACGCTTGTACTCATGGATACGCTTGACCTGCACATCGAACATCGCTTCAGGGTTGACGGTAATACCCAGACGTTCCTGGATCAGACTGGCCAAAGCCTGCTTGCTGTGCAGCCGTTGCTCGGCGAACTGTTTGCGGAAAGCCGCCTTGTCGGCAAACGGCTCGAGATCGCGCAGGCGCCCTTGCGGGTTGTCGAGCACGTCGTCACCCAGGGCC
>JBOICD010000501.1:0-2795 GCA_050739855.1 Pseudomonas sp. | reverse complement strand
TCTATCGTTGCCCACCAGATCGAGCAGGATTGGTTTCCAGGTGCAGGACGGCTCGATGCCGCTTTCCGCCAGCAACACGCGAATGCCTTGGCTGTTCAACGCTTGCAGGGCCTCGACCAGCTCATCGTAGGCCTCCGCCGGCACTCCGACTCGCAGAATTCCGGCGAACTGTCCGGCCATTCGCGACATGCGACTTTCCAGCCAGTTGCCACCATGCTCAGCGATGCACTCGGCTATGTGTTCCACCAGGCCAGGCTTGTCCTGGGCGATGACTGTCAGTACCAGATGATTCACGCGCGACTCCTTTTCTATAAGCCAGGCGGCCCCTTCAGGCCCCCGCCAAGCTCAGCCAATAGGTATAAAAGACCTTGTCTCTTACATAGCCTAGGCGCTCATACAGCGCCTGCCCGGCCAAATTCGTCTTCGCGGTTTCCAGTTGCAGGCCGCATGCGCCACTCGCCAGTGCATGCTCGCGCGCCGCATTCATCAGCGCCTCAGCAACCCCCTGGCGACGGGCCTGAGCCGCGACATAAAGATCACTCAGCAAGCAGGCGGGTTCGAGCGCCAAGGAGGAAAAAAACGGGTAAAGCTGGACGAAGCCGAGCGCCTCACCGGCAGCATTGCGGGCGAGCAACAGCGTCGAATCGCCCCTGTCTATGCGCGCCGCAAGAAAGTCGCGGATAACCGCTTGCGGCTTGGGCACCTCATAAAACTCGAGATAGCCGGCGAACAGTCGAGCCAGGTCGTCGAGATCTTCAGTGGCGGCAGCTTGTATAGGCATTCGGTACGCTCCTAAGGGGTTGGCGGAGTATAGGCAAACTTATCGAGGCCTCTTCAAGGCAGCCGCGACTGCAGGTCGCAGGTGCACCGAAAGATAAATCGTGTACCGTTTGAAGATTTATCTGGAACAGTCTGTAGGATTTTTGAGAACATCCGCGCCCCCGCTGTGACTGCAAGGCACGCTCCGGTCGCAGAGCGACGCGTGCCCACTGATTTTCACAACATCTTGATGTAGTATGCCGCGCCTCGGACTACAAGACGGTCAACGTCGGGTCCGTAATGGGCTATTGAGTAGAGCTGAAGAGCTGAGCAGAGTGAGGCAAGTGATGACTGAGCGCGTTCAAGTCGGTGGCCTGCAGGTCGCCAAAGTCCTGTTCGACTTCGTAAATAACGAAGCCATCCCCGGTACCGGGATTTCTGCCGAGCAGTTCTGGGCCGGTGCCGAAAACGTCATTAATGACCTGGCGCCGAAGAACCAAGCCCTGCTCGCCAAACGCGATGATTTCCAGGCCAAGATCGATGCCTGGCACCAGTCGCGTGCTGGTCAGGCGCATGACGCCGTGGCTTACAAAGCCTTCCTGCAAGAAATTGGTTACCTGCTACCAGAAGTCGCGGATTTCCAAGTCACCACCCAGAATGTCGACGAAGAAATTGCCCGCATGGCCGGCCCGCAGCTGGTTGTCCCGGTAATGAACGCGCGCTTCGCCCTGAACGCCTCCAACGCCCGCTGGGGCTCGCTGTACGATGCCCTGTACGGCACCGACGTGATCAGCGAAGAAGGCGGCGCCGAGAAAGGCAAGGGTTACAACAAGGTTCGCGGTGACCAGGTGATCGCCTTCGCCCGCGCCTTCCTGGATGACGCTGCCCCGCTGGAAAGCGGCTCCCACGTCGACGCCACTGCTTATGTAGTGAAGAACGGCGCACTGCTGGTCAGCCTGAAAAACGGCAGTACCAGCGGCCTGAAAAATGCCGCCCAGTTCATCGGTTTCCAGGGCGACGCCGCGGCACCGAAGGCTGTACTGCTGAAGAACAACGGCCTGCACTTCGAGATCCAGATCGACGCCAGCAGCCCAATCGGCCAGACAGATGCCGCCGCCGTCAAAGACCTGCTGATGGAAGCCGCGCTGACCACCATCATGGACTGCGAAGACTCGGTCGCCGCGGTCGATGCCGACGACAAAGTGGTGGTCTACCGCAACTGGCTGGGCCTGATGAAAGGTGACCTGGCCGAAGCAGTCAGCAAAGGCGGCAGCAGCTTCACCCGCACCATGAACCCGGACCGCACCTACACAGCGGCCAACGGTGGCGAGCTGAGCCTGCATGGCCGCTCCCTGCTGTTCGTGCGTAACGTCGGCCACCTGATGTGCATCGACGCCATTGTCGATGCCGAAGGCAATGAAGTGCCGGAAGGCATCATGGACGGCCTGATCACCGCGCTGATCGCCGTACACAACCTGAATGGCCGCAGCAGCCGCAAGAACAGCCGTACCGGCTCGATGTACATCGTTAAGCCGAAGATGCACGGCCCGGAAGAAGCGGCGTTCACCAATGAGCTGTTCGGCCGTATCGAAGACGTCCTGAGCCTGCCGCGCAACACCCTGAAAGTCGGCATCATGGACGAAGAGCGGCGCACCACCGTCAACCTCAAGGCCTGCATCAAGGCCGCCAGCGAGCGCGTGGTGTTCATCAACACGGGCTTCCTCGACCGTACCGGTGACGAGCTGCACACGTCCATGGAAGCGGGTGCCATGGTGCGTAAAGCGGCCATGAAATCCGAGAAGTGGATCGCCGCCTACGAAAACTGGAACGTCGATATCGGTCTGGCTACCGGCCTGCAAGGCCGGGCACAGATCGGCAAAGGCATGTGGGCCATGCCCGACCTGATGGCCGCCATGCTCGAGCAGAAGATCGCTCACCCGCTGGCCGGCGCCAACACCGCCTGGGTCCCGTCGCCGACCGCGGCTGCACTGCACGCCCTGCACTACCACAAGGTCGACGTGTTCGCCCGTCAGGCC
>JBOICD010000500.1:0-2800 GCA_050739855.1 Pseudomonas sp. | reverse complement strand
GTTCCGACGTGCGCAGCATCGATGCGGCCGTCGACATCACCAACTACGTGATGCTCGAACTGGGCCAGCCGATGCACGCCTTCGATCTCGCCGAGATCAACGGCGGCATCCGCGTGCGCATGGCCGAGGAGGGCGAGAAACTCGTGCTGCTCGACGGTCAGGAAGTGGCGCTGCGTAGCGACACCCTGGTCATCGCCGACCACTCCCGCGCCCTGGCCATTGCCGGCGTCATGGGTGGCGAGCACAGTGGTGTTTCCGCCACCACTCGCGACATCTTCCTTGAAAGCGCCTTCTTCGAGCCGATTTCGGTTGCTGGCAAGGCCCGTTCCTACGGCCTGCACACCGATGCCTCGCACCGCTACGAGCGCGGCGTCGACTCAGAGCTGGCCCGCGAAGCCATCGAGCGCGCCACTGGCCTGCTGCTGGACATCGTCGGCGGCGAAGCCGGCCCTGTGATTGACGTCACCAGCGAAGCGCACCTGCCGAAGGTTGCCCCGGTCACCCTGCGTGCCGAGCGCCTGACCCAGATGCTGGGCATGGAAATGGCCAGCGCGGAAGTCGAGCAACTGCTCAACGGCCTGGGCCTGAAAACCACCGCTGGCGAAGGCCAGTGGCAGGTCGAAGTACCAAGCCATCGCTTCGACATCAGCCTGGAAGTCGACCTGATCGAAGAGCTGGCCCGCCTGTACGGCTACAACCGCCTGCCGGTGCGTTACCCGCAAGCGCGCCTGGCCCCGCAGGCCAAGGCCGAAGCCCGTGGCGAACTGCCGGCCCTGCGCCGTCTGCTGGTTGCCCGTGGCTATCAGGAAGCGATCACCTACAGCTTCATCGACCCGAAACTGTTCGAACTGTTCAGCCCTGGCGTCGAGCCGCTGCTGCTGGCCAACCCGATCTCCAGCGACATGGCGGCCATGCGTGCCTCCCTGTGGCCGGGCCTGGTCAAGTCGCTGCAGCACAACCTCAACCGCCAGCAAGACCGCGTACGCATGTTCGAAAGCGGCCTGCGCTTCGTCGGCCAGCTGGGCGACCTCAAGCAAGAGCCAATGCTCGCTGGCGTAGTTTGCGGCAGCCGCCTGCCGGAAGGTTGGGCCAACGGCCGTGACACCATCGACTTCTTCGACGTGAAAGCCGACGTAGAAGCGGTGCTGGGCTTCTCCGGCTCGCTCGCCGAGTTCAGCTTCGTACCGGGCAAACACCCGGCGCTGCACCCGGGCCAGACTGCACGCATCGAGCGTAATGGTCGCGAAGTCGGCTACCTGGGTGCCATCCACCCAGAGCTGTCGAAGACCCTCGGCCTGGATCGTCCGGTGTTCGTCTTCGAGCTGGTGCTGGGTGAAGTGGCCGATGGCCGCCTGCCGAAGTTCAGTGAACTGTCGAAATTCCCGGAAGTGCGTCGTGACCTGGCTTTGGTTGCAGGACGTGATGTTGCTTCGAGCTCGGTGCTTGAAGTAATTCGTGACAATGCAGGCGAATGGCTCACGGACCTCAGGCTGTTTGATGTTTATCAGGGTAAAGGCATTGATCCTGATAGAAAAAGCCTTGCCGTAGGCTTGACCTGGCAGCATCCGTCGCGCACTCTTAATGATGAAGAGGTGAATACCGCGACACAAAACATCCTCACCTCGCTCGAACAAAGGTTGAACACCACGTTAAGGAAATAGCGTATGGGTGCTCTGACGAAAGCTGAGATGGCCGAACGGCTGTACGAGGAGCTGGGCCTGAACAAACGTGAAGCCAAGGAATTGGTTGAACTGTTCTTTGAGGAAATCAGGCACGCTCTGGAAGACAACGAGCAGGTCAAATTGTCCGGATTCGGCAATTTTGACCTGCGTGACAAACGCCAGCGGCCGGGCCGCAACCCCAAGACCGGGGAAGAGATCCCGATCACGGCGCGTCGAGTCGTCACCTTTCGTCCAGGGCAGAAGTTGAAAGCCCGAGTTGAGGCCTATGCTGGAACCAAGTCATAACGACGAGCTTCCGCCGATTCCAGGCAAACGCTACTTCACCATTGGTGAAGTGAGCGAGCTTTGTGCGGTAAAACCGCACGTGCTCCGCTACTGGGAGCAGGAATTCCCGCAACTCAACCCGGTGAAGCGCCGCGGTAACCGGCGGTACTATCAGCGCCAGGATGTGCTGATGATCCGCCAGATCCGCGCGCTCCTGTACGACCAGGGCTTCACCATCGGCGGGGCGCGTTTGCGCCTCTCTGGCGATGAAGCCAAGGACGACACCACCCAGTACAAACAGCTGATCCGGCAGATGATTGTCGAGTTGGAAGATGTGTTGGTGGTGCTGAAGAAGTAGCCCGTATCGGGCCGGGAATTTTGGAAAAAATGCTTCCAAAATTCAAAAGGTTAGGGTACATTCTTCAACGTTCTCAGTAACTAGGGGAACATGCTTCAAGCCCAGTCGGGGCGTAGCGCAGCCCGGTAGCGCACTTGCATGGGGTGCAAGGGGTCGAGTGTTCGAATCACTCCGTCCCGACCATATAACTCCAAAGAATCCAGTCACTTAGTGGTGATTGGATTTTTTTATGCCTGATCGATTTTAACTGGTTTGCAATTTTGCCCCACTTTTTGCCCCACCGAGATGTCGATTGATTTCGCGTGGTGGTTAGCACATCAGATCAGTGAGTGAGGGCTGCTCAGGACCGTTTAACTCTATTGGTTAATGGTTAGATGCTTGTTACCGCTGACCGAAAACTGACCCAGTAAAGGCTGTTCTGCCGACTGAAAACTGACCCAGGTGTTCAACTGCTTCTGCTCGCTTTCCGAGCAGGAGAACACAGGGTGATCAGCAT
>JBOICD010000499.1:0-2803 GCA_050739855.1 Pseudomonas sp. | reverse complement strand
GCTAGAGCAATCGCGGGGCAAGCCCGCTCCCACAGCAGGGTTCGCAGTATTTGACGTATTCACAGGCAGACCCTCATCAAAGCCCACGGGCCACGGCTTTGTCGATCAGCCAGTCCAGCGACGGGCCACGGTTGCTGTCCACCGCCACCGGGCGGCCAGCCAGTTCGCTGGGCAATGCGCCTTCGGGTTTGATCTGCACGCGAATGTCCGAAGACAGGTCTTCGCTGTTCAGGCTGGTACTGCTGACGATCTGGCCGGTGCGCCATTCGTCTTCGCCAGCGATCTGGAAGTTGACCCGGGTACCCGGCTGGACGTCGTCGAACTGGCGATAGCTGAAGCGCGCCTCGACGCTCGGATTAACGGTGCGCGGAATCAGCTGGAAGATCACCTGGCCTTTGCTCGCGTACTGGCCGTCATCCACCAGTTGGCGGGTGACCACGCAATCGCAAGGGCTGGTCAGGGTGCCGCTCATCTGTTTGCCGAACAGCTCTTCGACCTTGCTCGGCTCAAGCTGCTGGTCGTCCAGGTGGCCTTTGAGCATGTCCAGCATGCTGGTGCTGAACGAGGCCAGCGGCGCACCCTTGACGACCTGCCCACCACTCTCGACCAGGCCTTGCACGGTACCGTCGCGAGGCATGGTGACGTTGGTGGTTGGCACGCTGACCACGCCGGCCTGGGCATGGCTGACGAAATACAGGCCGTACACCGACTTGGCGATGAAGCCGAAGGCAGCGACGCCAACCACGAACACGCCGAGGCTGAAGGTCACCGCACGCAGGCGGCCGAAGGCACTCATGCCGCCGCTGGCGTCTTTCTGTTTGCGCGCCTTGGTGAAGTTGTCGCGTTGTAGGGTGCTCAGCACATCGCCGATGGTGATCAGCTCGCCGGACAGGTGCGAGGTGATGATGTGCCGCAGGGTGGCGATGTCGCGTGGCTCAAGGTTCTGGAACTGCACGCCGCTGCGGCCGCTGGACGGATCAAAGGAGCGCACCTGGAACTCGATGTCCATGGCCAGGCCGAGCTTGTCGACGGTGAACTGCAAGCGGCCGCGCAGCACATCGCCGACTCTCAACGGGTGCTTGGCATGGAAGCTCAGGCCCCCGGCGGACAGGTCGTCGACCTTCACTTCCAGGGTTTCGCGGTTGCTCCCCAGGTAACGCAACCTGGCCGGGATGCGCACCCGGGCGTGCTGGCGCTGGGCTTCGGACTCATGCACGACATTGACGTTCACGGCGGTATTCATGGCGATTTGTTCCTGTTTAATCCAATCGGGTTCCGGCTCACACGACCATGAACAGCACAGCAATGAAGATGCTGGCCGCCGAGAAGGTCATGGTCCGGGAAGACCAGGTGTTGAACCATTGTTGAAAGCTGGCGAGGTCGCGTTTGAGGGCAGTCGGTTGGCGCGTCCAGGACTGCTTGTCGAGGCGGAAGAACACGTAGATCTTCATGACCGCGCCGACGATCTGGTTGTAATAAAGGATCAGCGGGTAGGCCGGGCCGATGTTGTGGCCTGAGCACAGCAGCATGATGGTCAGGATCAGACGGGTGATGCCGATCCACAGCAGGTACACCAACAGGAACGCCGGGCCGAACTTCAGGCTGGCAATCACGGCAACGCTCAGGCCCAGCAAACTGGTCCACATCGACACGCGCTGGTCGAACAGCACCACGCTGGTGAACAGCCCCAGGCGACGGATCCCCAGGCCCAGGGCCCGTGAGTTCTGCCGCAGGTTGTTGCCGTACCAGCGGTACATCAGCTTGCGGCTGGCCTTGAGGAAGCTCTTTTCCGGGGGGTGCTCGACCGTGTTGATCGCCGCATCCGGCACGTAGAAGGTGTCGTAGCCCAGGCGCATGAGGCTGAACCAGCTGGACTTGTCGTCACCGGTGAGGAACTTGAAGCGCCCCAGGCGCCAGTGCTGCAGCGAGTCGTTCTCGACGTCGGCGATGAATTCGGGATTGGTCACCACGGCAGCGCGAAACACCGACATGCGCCCGGTCATGGTCAGCACGCGCTTGGACAGGGCCATCGAGCACATGTTGATGTGGCGTTGGGCGAAGCGCAGCTTGTGCCACTCGCTCATGATGTAGCCGCCGCGCACTTCGCAGAATTCGTTGGTGGTCAGGCCGCCGACATTGCCGAACAGCTTGAACCAGGGCACGGTCTTGCGTACGACGCCTTCGCCGAGCACGGTGTCGCCGTCGATCACGGCAACGACAGCGTTGTCGTCAGGCAAGTGGCGGGAGATGGCACGAAAACCATAGGCCAGGCCGTCACGCTTGCCGGTACCGGCGATACGCACGAAGTCCAGGGTGACGCGGTCTGGCGGATTGAATTTTTCCCAGAGGCTTTTCACCAGCAGTTCGTCGGACATTTCCACCAGCGAGCAGACCACAGTGGTCGGGTAGCCGCAGGCGATGGCCTCGCGGATCACCGAGCTGTAGACCTGGGCGGTGGTCAGGGCGTCGATGCGAAAGCTGGTCACCATCAGGTAGACATGCGATGGATCAGCGGCGCTGCCCAGCTTGCGCACCTTGCGCCGTAGCAGCGGGTAGACCACATAGAGAAACAGCATGCCGCGCACAAAGTGCGTGGCACCCATGGAATAGCGCCAGATACCGACGGCACCGACGAGGAAAATGAAGTCCTTCGAGTCGGGGTCGAAAATGGAGTTGGGCAAGGCCAGGGCGATCAACATGAGCAGGCTCACGTAGAACAGCCAACCGGCGACCTGTAGCAGGCCGTGCTTGAGCCTTTGCATGTTCTGCATCCGTATCCAGTGAGGAGAGTAGGGTGGTGGGG
>JBOICD010000498.1:0-2822 GCA_050739855.1 Pseudomonas sp. | reverse complement strand
GTATTCCACTTCCTGCCACTGGCGAACCATGCCCAGATAGCGGTTGTTGAGCGACACGATCTTGATCGGCGTGTTGTACTGCAGGCAGGTTGAAAGCTCCTGGATGCACATTTGCACCGAGCCTTCACCGGTGATGCAGAACACCTCGGAGTCGGGTTTGGCCAGCTTGATGCCCATGGCATAGGGAATGCCAACACCCATGGTCCCCAGTCCACCCGAATTGATCCAGCGCCGCGGCTCGTCAAATTTGTAGTACTGCGCGGCCCACATCTGGTGCTGGCCCACATCCGAAGTGATGTAGGTATCAGCGTCCTTGGTCAGGTTCCAGAGCGTTTCGACCACATGCTGGGGCTTGATCACATCGCCCTTGCCCATGCTGTACTTCATGCAGTCGCGCTTGCGCCAGCCTTCAATGGTGTCCCACCAGGCGCCCAGTGCATTGGCATCGGGCTTGAGACCGGACTCCCTGATCATGCTGATCAGCTCGGTCAGCACGTCCTTCACATCTCCCACGATGGGGATATCGACCTTGACGCGCTTGGAAATGCTCGAAGGATCAATGTCGACATGAATGATCTTGCGTTCATTTTGCGCAAAGTGCTTGGGGTTACCAATCACCCGGTCGTCAAAACGGGCCCCGACCGCCAGCAATACGTCGCAGTGCTGCATCGCATTGTTGGCCTCGATGGTGCCGTGCATTCCCAGCATGCCGAGAAATTTTTTGTCGCTGGCCGGATAGGCACCCAGGCCCATCAGCGTGTTGGTGCAGGGATAGCCCAGCATGTCCACCAGGGTGCGAAGCTCCTGCGAGGCATTGCTGAGCAACACGCCACCACCGGTGTAAATGTAGGGCCGCTTGGCTGACATCAACAGTTGCAGTGCCTTGCGAATCTGCCCGCCATGTCCCTTGCGCACCGGGTTGTAGGAGCGCATTTCGACGCTCTGCGGATAGCCGGTGTACAGCGTCTTGTTGAACGACACGTCTTTGGGAATGTCGACCACCACAGGGCCCGGCCGGCCGCTACGGGCGATATGGAACGCCTTTTTGAGCGTGTCGGCCATCTGGCGCACGTCCTTGACCAGGAAGTTGTGCTTGACGATGGGACGGGTAATGCCGACGGTGTCGCATTCCTGAAAAGCATCCAGGCCAATCGCGTGGGTTGGCACCTGGCCGGTGATGATCACCATCGGGATGCTGTCCATATAGGCTGTGGCGATACCTGTCACGGCATTGGTGACGCCTGGGCCGGAGGTGACCAGCGCGACGCCAACATCCCCGGTCGCGCGGGCATAACCGTCGGCCGCATGGACCGCAGCCTGCTCGTGGCGCACCAGAATATGCTGAATCGAATCCTGCTTGTAAAAAGCGTCGTAGATGTGGAGTACCGCGCCGCCCGGATAGCCCCAGATGTACTTGACACCCTCGGCCTGAAGCGACTTCACGAGGATTTCTGCCCCTCGGAGTTCCTGGGAGTTTGCGTTTGTGTTGGCAGACGCGGCTGCCGCGGAAGCAATTTCCGCCTTGGAGACTTCCATGATGAACCTTTGTGAATTTCTCTAACGAAATACCTTGGGTGCCTCTTCGCGCACTCTTGTGAAGCAGCGTCGAGACTTGAGGCCAAAACCATAAGCAGAGACATAATCCGCCAAGTCGTGACCCGTTTGCCGTTTAAATTGCAGCCCGTATTATGACATTTCGCGTTGCGCAATAGCAGCAATGGATGAAAAAGTACTGCGCGAAGGCTATGCGCCAGAACCCAGATGAGATAATTTTGGGGCACGAATCCCGGAGACACCTGCTTGGCAGGCATGTTTTAGGCGGTATCCGCAAACCACTATAAATGACAGTGCTGGACAAACCGGAACCCCAAACCGTTGGCAACTGAACAAGAACTCTCTGACTTCCTGAAAACCGTTGAAAAGCGCGCTTTCAAGCGTAGCGTTTACCACGTCCGGGACGACGAAGCCGCCCTGGATATCGTTCAGGACAGCATGATGAAGCTGGCGCAGCACTATGGCGACAAGCCGGCAGCCGAGCTGCCCATGCTGTTTCAGCGCATTCTGTCGAACACCACCCTGGACTGGTTTCGCCGTCGCAAGACCCGAAACGCCCTGTTTTCGAACATGAGCGACTTCGAATCGCCAGGCGACGAGGGAGATTTCGATCTTCTGGAAACTTTAGAGGCCCTGACCAACTCTGAGGGTACAGAGAGCGCCCAGGATGCCACGGAGCGGGCCCAGATATTGCGGGAAATCGAACTGGAGGTAAAGGAGCTGCCCGGCCGTCAACGGGAAGCCTTTCTGATGCGTTACTGGGAGGAAATGGATGTGGCTGAAACGGCTGCTGCCATGGGTTGCTCGGAAGGCAGCGTGAAAACACACTGTTCCCGCGCAGTTCAGGCCCTCAGTAGAGCATTGAGTGCCAAAGGGATAAAACTATGACTAATTCACTACAAAAAAGAGCCAATATTCTGCAGGATCGTTTTGGCCTGAAAACTGCCTCTTACCTGTCCTCTGGCGCAGCGGATCTGCCTTACGACATCTCCGAACGCCTGCGTGCCGCCCGCGCCCAAGCGATTTCCCAGCGGAAAATCGCGAAAACTGAAACCGCCGGCAGCGTTATCAATTTTGGTGGCAGCGCCGCACTCACGTGGGGCACCGATGACGGCCTGAACTGGTGGTCCCGCATTGCCTCGGTGCTACCGCTTATTGCGCTGGTGGTCGGCTTGCTGGTCATCAATTCGATTCAAGACGACAACCGCGCCCAGGAACTGGCCGAGGTTGACGTGGCCCTGCTGACCGATGAGCTACCACCCGACGCA
>JBOICD010000497.1:0-2838 GCA_050739855.1 Pseudomonas sp. | reverse complement strand
GTGGACAACACTGGCAAGTCGGAGCGCGTTGAGAAAGTCGAGCAACCCGAGAAAGAGGACAACAGCGGGCGGCCCGATAAGCTCGAGAAAGTAGAGAAAAACGAACGGCCAGAGAAAGCAGAGAAAGTAGAAAAGGCCGTGAAGGTAGAAAAGCCTGAGAAAGTGGAGAGGGCCGAGAAAGTCGAAAGGCCTGAAAAGGTGGAGAAGGTCGAGAAAGTCGAAAGGCCTGAAAAAGTGGAGAAGGCCGAGAAAGTAGAGAAGGCCGAGAAAGTGGAAAAGCCTGAGAAAGTGGAAAAGTCTGAGAAAGTAGAGACCGAAAAAGTAGAGCGCCCGGAACGATCCGGTCGTTAGCCTCAAGCCGTGAGGTCAACCTGCATCCAGTGAATAAACAACTAGGCTGAGTAAGTCCGATAGCGTTTGCCTCCGAGACCTTGAGGTGAAGATGAGACCCACGCTCACTCTGTTTACCGGCCTGCTTGCCAGCATCTGCGTACCGGCCGTGGCCGACACCCTCAGTACTGCCATTGGCCTCGATTACTCAAGCGGTGACTATGGTACCGAGACCACCTCGGAAATCTGGTACGTGCCGGTGGTGGGCAAGTACGAAACCGGCCCCATGACCTACAAGGTCACCGTGCCCTGGCTGCGCATCACCAACCCCGAAGTCGGTCCGGATGGCGACCCATTGCCTGGCGGTTGCCGGGATGTGGAAAGCGGTCTGGGCGATACGGTCGCCAGCGCAGGCTATGCCTTGCTCGACGGCAGTGAGGGCGGCGTGTTGGTGGATCTGATCGGCAAGGTCAAATTTCCCACAGCGGATGAAGACCAGTGCCTGGGCACCGGCGAAACCGACTATACCGCTCAGGTCGACCTTGCCAGGATGTTTGGCCCGGTGACCGGTTTCGCTACCCTGGGCTGGAAAAAGTTCGGCGACCCGCCCGATAGCGATTTCGACGACCCGGTGTTTGCCAGTCTTGGCTTCGCCACCCCTGTGGCGGTGCGGACCACGGCAGGCGCTTCCTACGACTGGCGGCAGAAAGTTGTGTCCACGGGATCGCAAATCCAGGAACTCACGCTGTTTGTCACCCATAAGCTCAACCAGCAGTGGAAGGTCCAGCTGTACGCGGTCAAGGGCTTTTCCGACGCCAGCCCGGATGCCGAGGGTGGGCTGATGGTTTTTCACGCGTTTTGATCGAGTGGATAGCAAGGATCTACATTGATCTGCGTCAGTTCGCTCGTCGTACTATGCTCGCCCACGTTTACCTACTGCGTCAGAATGGGCCATCAATCGTCAAGGAACCTCCATGGAATCCGGAAAACCCTCGCTCATCCGCGAAACCTTCCCCGTCGGCCCGTTGCAGTGCAATTGCACCATCATCGGCGACCCGATCAGCAAAAAGGCCATCGTCGTCGATCCGGGTGGTAACCATGAGCAGATCCTCGCCCGCCTGGACGCGCATGGCCTGAAAGTGGTGAGCATCATCCACACTCACGCGCACCTGGATCATTTCCTTGCCTCCGGGCAACTGAAGGAAAAGACCGGTGCCACCTTGCACCTGCACAAGGACGATCAGTTCCTCTGGGACAACCTGGAAATGCAATGCCAGATGTTCGGCGTGCCTTACACGCCTGTGCCCTCGCCAGACCGCTGGCTGGCCGATGACGAAGAGCTGGCCTGTGGCTGCGGGGTGGCGCTGCACACGCCGGGGCACACGCCGGGCTCGATGAGCTTCTGGTTTGCCGATGCCAAGCTGCTGATCGCCGGCGACACCCTGTTCCGTCGTGGCATTGGTCGCACTGATTTGTGGGGCGGTGACCAAGCGACCATCGTGCGTTCGATCAAACAGCGCCTGTACAGCCTGGATGAGGACGCCACCGTGGTCACCGGGCATGGCCCGGATACCCGTCTGGGCGATGAGATGCGCCAGAACCCCTTTGTGCGCGCCTGAAATTTCAGGGAATTATTTTGCTTTTTTACAATCCAAGGCTGGCACAGAACCGCAATCGGTCTGCCTGCACTTTCGAATTACAGTAGGAGCTTGTCCATGTTCACCATGCGTCGTTTGATTATCGTCGCTACCGTTGCCGCCCTGATGACCGGTTGTGCGGGCCAGAATCCGTACGACAGCCAGGGCCAGGCGCAACAAGGTTCCACCGGGATGAGCAAAACCGCCAAGTACGGCGGCCTGGGGGCGCTGGCCGGTGCCATTGCCGGTGCGGCCATCGATCACGACAACCGTGGCAAGGGTGCACTGATCGGTGCCGCCGCCGTCGGTGCCGCTGCTGCCGGTTACGGCTACTACGCCGACAAACAGGAAGCCGCCCTGCGCGCGAGCATGGCCAACACCGGTGTTGAAGTGCAACGTCAGGGTGACCAGATCAAGCTGATCATGCCGGGCAACATCACTTTCGCCACCGATTCGGCGAACATCGCCCCAAGCTTCTACTCGCCGCTGAACAACCTGGCCAACTCCTTCAAACAGTTCAACCAGAACACCATTGAAGTGGTCGGCTACACCGACAGCACCGGCAGCCGCCAGCACAACATGGACCTGTCGCAGCGTCGCGCGCAATCGGTGGTCTCTTACCTGACCTCCCAGGGCGTTGATGCCAGCCGTGTGACCGCCCGTGGTCTGGGCCCGGATCAACCGATTGCCAGCAACGCCGACGCCAACGGCCGCGCGCAGAACCGTCGGGTAGAGGTCAACCTCAAGCCGATCCCTGGTCAGCAGTACCAGTAAGTTTCGACCGATGTGAAAAGGGGAGCCAGCTGGCTCCCCTTTTTTTGGGTTACTGCCGGTGGGAGCGGGCTTGCCCCGCGATTGCGAGCAATCAGTC
>JBOICD010000496.1:0-2844 GCA_050739855.1 Pseudomonas sp. | reverse complement strand
GGAGTGGATGATACTCCAGTGATGGAGTCCTTTGCAGAGGGATATGAGGATGGCAAGCGGTAAAGTCAAGTGGTTCAACAATGCCAAGGGCTATGGCTTCATCAATGAAGACGGGAAAACAGAGGACCTGTTCGCACACTACTCGGCCATTCAGATGGACGGCTATAAGACATTGAAAGCCGGCCAACCCGTCAGCTTCGAGATTATCCAGGGCCCCAAGGGATTGCACGCGGTGAATATCACCAGCGCAACCGCTCAACCCACCGCCTCCCCCACCTCCAACCCGGAAACAGCCAAGGCCTGATCCGCCAGACGAAAAAAACCGGCCAGCCCGCAGGGACTGGCCGGTTTTTTTGTGCTGATTACATATGTTTGATCAGTGCATCACCAAAACCGGAGCTACTGACCAGCGTCGCGCCGTCCATCAAGCGCTCGAAGTCATAGGTCACCGTCTTGGCAGCGATGGCACCCTTGGTACCCTTGATGATCAGGTCAGCCGCCTCGGTCCAGCCCAGGTGGCGCAGCATCATCTCGGCCGAGAGGATCACCGAGCCCGGGTTGACCTGGTCCTTGCCAGCGTATTTCGGCGCGGTACCGTGGGTGGCTTCGAACATGGCCACGGTGTCGGACAGGTTGGCACCCGGCGCAATACCGATACCACCCACTTCTGCCGCCAGGGCATCGGAGAGGTAGTCACCGTTGAGGTTGAGGGTGGCAATCACGTCATATTCCGCCGGACGCAGCAGGATCTGCTGGAGCATGGCGTCAGCGATGGCGTCCTTGACGATGACTTCACGGCCGGTTTTCGGGTTCTTGAACTTCATCCATGGGCCGCCGTCGAGCAGCTCGGCACCGAATTCGTTCTTGGCGATCTCGTAACCCCAATCCTTGAAGGCACCTTCGGTGAACTTCATGATGTTGCCCTTGTGCACGATGGTCAGCGACTTGCGGTCGTTGTCCACTACGTACTGCAGAGCCTTGCGCACCAGGCGCTGGGTGCCTTCCTTCGATACCGGCTTGATGCCGATGCCGCAATCCTGGTCGAAGCGGATCTTGGTGACACCCATTTCTTCTTTCAGGAACTTGATGACTTTGGTCGCCTCAGGCGAACCGGCCTTCCATTCGATACCGGCATAAATGTCTTCGGAGTTTTCGCGGAAGATCACCATGTCGACGTCACCCGGTTTTTTCACCGGGCTCGGCACACCCTGGAACCACACCACCGGACGCAGGCAGACATACAGGTCCAGTTGCTGGCGCAGGGCAACGTTAAGGGAGCGAATACCTCCACCGACCGGGGTGGTCAGCGGACCTTTGATGGAGACGACGTAATCTTTGACCGCATCCAGGGTTTCCTGGGGCAGCCAGGTATCCTGGTCATACACCTGGGTGGCCTTTTCACCGGCGTAGACTTCCATCCAGGAAATCTTGCGCTTGCCCCCATAGGCTTTCTCTACAGCAGCATCGACCACTTTGATCATGACGGGACTGACGTCTACGCCAATGCCGTCGCCTTCGATGAACGGGATGATCGGATTATCAGGAACATTGAGAGAATGGTCCGCATTGACGGTGATTTTGTCGCCGACTGCCGGAACCTTGATTTTCTGGTATCCCATGCTGCACTCCGTTTTTTTTGGTGTGGTACGTCATCTGGATCCCCAGAGCGTACCCCAGTTGCACGGCAACGGGAACCATGGCTGCGAATGCACCAAATTGGAGCCATTGCACCTACATCTTTGGTCTAAAAAAGCCGCTGTTACACGTTGATCTTGATGATTACGAGCAAGGATTTGATATACTCCGCCGGTGACCAAAGGGTCACTGGGGCGAACCGTCTGAAACGCGACCCCGACCTGACTGGGCTGTTACCGCAGTTCAGCCGCTTGACACTCGACTGATGCAATCCACCATCACCGCACAGAACCCTCGACCTTCTGCTCATAGATGTGTCTGAGCGAAGCGCCTACCCTGCGCACTTCGAGATTCTGCGCACGCTCAGCAAAACAGAGAGTTAACCCGAATATGCCCACCCGATCCAAGATCATCTACACCTTCACCGACGAAGCCCCTGCCCTCGCCACCTATTCACTGCTCCCCATCGTCGAAGCCTTCACCGCTTGCGCCGACATCGCCGTAGAAACCCGGGACATCTCTCTGGCCGGCCGCATCCTTTCTGCCTTCCCTGAACAGCTCGGCGCCGACAAGCAAGTGGCCGACCACCTGGCAGAACTGGGCCAACTGGCAACCACGCCAGAAGCCAACATCATCAAGCTGCCGAACATCAGCGCCTCGGTACCGCAGCTCAAAGCCGCGATCAAGGAACTGCAAGCCAAGGGCTTCAACGTTCCTGACTACCCTGAAGCCGTCGCTACCGATGCCGAGAAAGAAGCCAAGGCTCGCTACGACCGCATCAAGGGCAGTGCCGTAAACCCGGTTCTGCGCGAAGGCAACTCCGACCGCCGCGCACCACTGTCGGTCAAGAACTACGCACGCAAGCACCCGCACAAGATGGGTGCCTGGGCAGCCGACTCCAAGTCCCACGTGGCACACATGAGCCAGGGCGACTTCTACGGCAGCGAGAAAGCCGCGCTGATCGAAGCCGATGACAGCCTGCGTATCGAGCTGCTGGACAAGAACGGCACCACCACCGTTCTGAAAGAAAAGACCGCGGTCAAAGCGGGCGAAATCATCGACTGCGCAGTCATGAGCACCAAGGCCCTGCGCAAGTTCATCGCCGCTGAAATCGAAGACGCCAAGGCCAAGGGCGTACTGCTGTCGGTACACCTCAAAGCCACCATGATGAAGGTCTCCGACCCGATCATGTTCGGCCAGATCGTTGCC
>JBOICD010000495.1:0-2849 GCA_050739855.1 Pseudomonas sp. | reverse complement strand
TCGGCCGATGGCCTGCTCCAGGTCGTCGACCCGTGGCAGGGTCACCACGCGGAAGTGATCCGGCCACGGCCAGTTGAAGGCGGTGCCCTGAACGATCAGCAGCTTTTCCGAGAGCAGCAGGTCAAGCACGAACTTTTCATCGTTATGGATCGGGCAGACCTTCGGGTCGATCCGCGGGAAGGCGTAGAGCGCGCCCATAGGCTTGACGCAGCTGACGCCGGGAATGTCGTTGAGCAGCTCCCAGGTACGGTTGCGCTGTTCCAGCAGGCGCCCAGGTGGCAGGACCAGGTCATTGATGCTCTGGTAGCCGCCCAGGGCGGTCTGGATCGCATGCTGGCTCGGTACGTTGGCACACAGGCGCATGTTGGCCAGCATGTCGATGCCTTCGATGTAGCTCTGGGCGTGCTGCTTGGGCCCGGAGATGGCCAGCCAGCCGGAGCGGAAACCCGCCACCCGGTAGGATTTGGACAAACCGTTGAAGGTCAGGCAGAGCAGGTCCGGGGCCAGCGACGCGGTGCTGATGTGCACCGCTTCGTCGTAGAGGATTTTGTCGTAGATCTCGTCGGAGAACACCACCAGGTTGTGCTGGCGCGCCAGTTCCAGCATGCCCAGCAGCAATTCACGCGAGTACACCGCACCGGTCGGGTTGTTCGGGTTGATGATCACCAGCGCTTTGGTGTTGGAGGTGATCTTGGCCTTGATGTCGTCAAGGTCAGGGAACCAGTCGGCCTGTTCGTCGCACAGGTAGTGCACCGGGTTGCCGCCAGCCAGGCTCACCGCGGCGGTCCACAGCGGGTAGTCCGGTGCCGGGATCAGTACTTCGTCGCCGTTGTTGAGCAGCGCCTGCATCGACATCACGATCAGCTCGGAGACGCCGTTGCCCAGGTAGATGTCTTCGATGCCGACGCCTTCGACCTGCTTCTGCTGGTAATACTGCATGACTGCCTTGCGCGCGCTGAACAGGCCTTTGGAGTCACTGTAGCCCTGGGCGGTCGGCAGGTTGCGGATCACGTCCTGGAGGATTTCGTCCGGCGCCTCGAAACCAAATGGCGCCGGGTTGCCGATGTTCAGCTTGAGGATGCGATGGCCTTCCTCTTCCAGGCGTTTGGCGTGCTTGAGCACCGGGCCGCGAATGTCATAGCAGACATTGGCGAGCTTGTTCGATTTGCTGACCTGCATGATGTGATCCCGATTAGAAAAGATCGCCGCGCACTGCGCTGTGAAATCGTTTGAAATGCGTGTAACGCGGGTGCCAGACTGATGCCTGATAAGGCGCAATAATATACGTGCCGACCGCGTTGTGGAAAAGACGCAGCGCGGGGTTTTTAGTCTGCCGAGGCCTGCACATGGAAAAGATAGAGAAAACCCTGGACGAATGGCGTGCCATGCTCGACCCTGAGCAGTACAACGTTTGCCGCCTGAAGGGTACCGAACGGCCGTTCAGTGGCAAGTACAACAGCACCAGGACCGACGGGGTCTACCACTGTATCTGCTGCAATGCGCCGTTGTTCGATTCGAAGGCCAAGTTCGACTCCGGCTGCGGCTGGCCGAGCTTCTACGAGCCGATCGAGGACAGTGCGATGATCGAGATTCGCGACACCTCCCACGGCATGATCCGCACCGAAGTCACCTGCGCCCACTGCGATGCCCATCTGGGGCATGTGTTTCCTGACGGTCCGCCGCCGACCGGGCTACGCTATTGCATCAACTCGGTCTGCCTGGACCTGGTTTCACGTCAATAGAGGAGAACGGGTCATGGCCGACGCGCTGCTGAACATTCCCTGCGTCACCCTGGGCGGTGAGCAGAAGGTCCTGGGCGATTTCCAGGGCAAGGTGCTGTTGGTGGTCAATACCGCCAGTCAGTGCGGTTTTACCCCGCAATACAAGGGCCTTGAGCAGCTCTGGCAGCGTTACCGCGAGCGCGGCCTGGTGGTGGTGGGCTTTCCGTGCAACCAGTTCGGCAAGCAGGAGCCGGGTGATGCCCGGGAAATCGCCCAGTTCTGTGAAACCAACTTCGGTGTCAGCTTTCCGCTGTTTCGCAAGATCGAAGTCAATGGCGACGGCGCCCACCCCTTGTTCGTCGAACTGAAAAAACGCGCCCCCGGCCTGCTCGGTTCGCAAAAGATCAAATGGAATTTCACCAAATTTCTCGTCGACCCGGCCAGCGGCAAGGTCACCCGCTATGCGCCGAGCACCAAGCCCGAAGCGCTGGCCGCTTCGATCGAGAAGCTGCTCAGGTAGTCGTCAGCGGCACCCAGTGATCGATCAGGCCCAATAGCTCCTCGCGACGGAAGGGCTTGGCCAGGTAGTCGTTCATGCCCGCCGCCCGGCAGCGTTCGCGCTCTTCGGGCATGGCGTTGGCGGTCAGGGCGACGATTGGCAGGTTCGGCCAGTGTCCGCTCTGGCGGATTCTGCGGCTGGCCTCATAGCCGTCCATGACTGGCATGTTGCAATCCATCAGCACCAGATCGACAGGCGTGCGTTCGAGCTGCTCCAGCGCTTCTGCGCCATGCGCGGCAATGCTGACGTCGCAACCGAGCTTGGCCAGCATGCCCTTGGCCACCAACTGGTTCACCGGGTTGTCCTCGACCAGCAGGATGTGTGCACGGCGCTGACTGTGCAGAGCGCCCTGGTGTGCGTTGGGGTTGATGCTGTCGGGGCCGTGCAGCGTGCGCCGCAGGGTCTGGTACAGGGCATTGCGCGCCAGCGGCCGGGCCTGTTGTTGCAAGGGCGCCAGATGCACGGCCTGTTCACCCGGAAGAAAGTTGCCGTAGGCGGTCACCAGCAGAATCGGCGCCTGTATACGCGGGCGAAGCGTAAACAGGTTGTCCAGGTCGTCGGTAATCAGC
>JBOICD010000494.1:0-2856 GCA_050739855.1 Pseudomonas sp. | reverse complement strand
GATCGAAATAGATCAGCAAATTGCGGCAGAACACAAAGTCATAACTGCCCGCCTGAGCCTTCAATGCAGGGTCAAGCACATTCCCCACCTGCAACTTGACCTGTTGGCGCACACGCTCATGAACAATGTGGCTGTCGTCGCCTTGGTCAAAATGCCGCTGGCGAAACTCCAGGTGCGAGCCGCGAAAGGAATTGCGCCCATACAGCCCCTGCTCGGCCCGGTTGATCGACAGGGGGCTGATGTCCATGCCATCGACCCGGAACGAGTTCCCGGCAATGCCGGCGTCAAGCAAGGTCATGGCAATGGAGTAAGGCTCCTCACCGGTGGAACACGGCAGGCTGAGGATACGCAGCGGCCGCGCCCCGGCCAGCTCGGCCAGACGCTTGCTGGCCAGGCCTGCCAAAGCCGTGAACGATTCTGGATATCGAAAGAACCAGGTCTCCGGAACAATCACCGCTTCGATAAGCGCCTGTTGTTCCGCTGTCGATTGTTGCAAGCGCAACCAGTAATCATCCAGGTCGTAGGCATCCAGTGCGGTGCAACGCTGGCTTAGCGCACGCTCGACCATCGGCGCACCGACCGAGGCGACGTCCAGACCGATGCGCTCCTGCAAGAAACGGAAAAAACGCTGTTGGTTGCTCATTGCGGCTCCTGACGCTCACTTGCCTGTTGCTCAGGCAAGGGGTACAGCAGCGCCCGTACGGTGTCGCTGAGCAGGTCCTGCACACTGATGCGTTGCACCAGCCCATGGGCATCTTCGCGCACTGGCCCAAGGTAACGCGCCTGCTGATTGTCCAGGCCGTAGGGTTGAAACGCTTCGGGCAGGCAACGCAAGGTGTCGGTGGCCTGTTCAAGGATCAAACCCAGTAACAGTCCTGGCCGTAGCGGTTCGACCCGGTAGTGCACCAGCACCAGGCGGGTGCTGGTGCGCACCGGTGCCGGCAGGCCGAAACTCAAGGCGCCGACGTCGATCACCGGCACCAGCGCACCGCGATGAGCCAGCACCCCGGCCACCCAGTCCGGTGTCTGCGCGATAGGTTTGAGCGGCAGGCGCGGCAATACTTCGACGACCTCATGGGCGTCGAGAGCAAAGCGCTGCTCACCGATTCTGAACAACAGGTGCAAGGTCCCGTGAGAGCTTGCGTCCTGGCTGCGGCGGGACTGAAGGTCGCTCATCGGCAGGTCAGACTTTGAACCGCGATACACCGCCACGCAGGCCGCTCGCCACCTGACTCAACTCATCGATGGCAAAGCTGGCCTGGCGCAGCGATTCCACGGTCTGGCTGCTGGCATCGCCCAGTTGCGCCAGGGCGTGATTGATCTGCTCGGCACCGGTGGCCTGGGCCTGCATCCCCTCATTGACCATCAACACCCGCGGCGCCAGAGCCTGGACCTGTTGGATGATCTGGCTCAGTTGCTCACCGACCTGCTGCACTTCGAACATGCCACGGCGCACTTCTTCAGAGAACTTGTCCATGCCCATGACCCCGGCGGACACTGCCGACTGGATCTCGCGGACCATCTGTTCGATGTCATAGGTGGCCACGGCAGTCTGGTCGGCCAGGCGCCGGACTTCGGTGGCCACCACGGCAAAGCCACGGCCGTATTCGCCAGCCTTTTCCGCCTCGATGGCGGCATTGAGCGAGAGCAGGTTGGTCTGGTCGGCGACCTTGACGATCGTCACCACCACCTGATTGATGTTGCCAGCCTTCTCGTTGAGGATCGCCAGCTTGTTGTTGACCAGGTCGGCTGCGCCCATCACCTGGTGCATGGTCTCTTCCATGCGCGCCAGACCTTGCTGACCGGAGCCGGCGAGGATCGACGCCTGGTCGGCGGCCGAGGTAACTTCGGTCATGGTCCGTACCAGGTCACGGGAGGTAGCGGCGATTTCCCGCGAGGTGGCGCCGATTTCCGTGGTGGTGGCGGCGGTTTCGGTAGCAGTCGCCTGCTGTTGCTTGGAGGTGGCGGCGATCTCGGTCACCGAAGTGGTCACTTGCACCGAAGAGCGCTGGGCCTGGGACACCAGGTTGGTCAGTTCGCCCATCATTTCGTTGAAGCCGATTTCCACAGCGCCGAACTCATCCTTGCGGTCCAGCGTCATGCGCACGCTGAGGTCGCCGCTGCGGAGTTTGTCCAGGGCATGCACGATACGTTGCATCGGCGCGGTGATAGCGCGCATCAGCAGCAAGCCGCAAATGGCTGCGGCAATGATCGCCAGAATCAGGGAAATGATCATGCTGACCTTGGCCGCATTCACTGCATCGACGATCGAGTTGGCCGCCTCGTCGGCCGAATGGCGATTGTGTTCGATTACCTCATTCAGGTGTTTGCGGCCAGTGTTCCAGGCCGGGGTCAACACTTCATCGATCAGGCGCTGGGCTTGGGCGTAGTCCTTGCGAACATAGGCTTCAAGCACGGTGTCGATGGCCTTCGTATAGACGTCTTCGAGGCGGCCGAACTCATCGAAGCTGGCCTGATCGTCGGCAGCCTGGATGGTCGTCTGATAGCTGGCCATGTGCTGTTTGAGGAGATCTTCGAAGTCCTTGTATTTCGCCTTGTCGGCCGCGCTGAGCGCACGCTGGTCGCTCAGACCCACCAGTTGCTGGGTCAACACGTAACTGTCGACCCAGGCACTGCGGATCATCGAGCTGTAGTAAAGCCCAGGAATGCTGTCGGTCCGTACCGCTTCTTCGTCGGTCTTGATAGCCACCAGGCGCGAATAGGCAGCCACCACCATCAACAACATGATGGCGATCACCACGGCGAAGCTCGCCAGGATCCGTTGGCGCAAGGTCCAGTTTTTCACAGTCAGCCCTCAAGTGTTCTACGCGAGCAGAAAAATGCGCAGAGTATAGC
>JBOICD010000493.1:0-2861 GCA_050739855.1 Pseudomonas sp. | reverse complement strand
GGGTGCTTCCATGGGTCACTCCTTAGGGCCAGACCGGTCGTCCACGACGCCAGCCTGGCAGTGGGTTGATCATCAGCAAACCTCGCGCACTTCGGCGTTCGGCACCAGTTTCAGGTACTGCGCCATATTCATGTGGATCAGGTGATCGTGATCGCCGGCCTCGACATAGATATCACCCTGGCGAGTCAGCGTCGGGTCCACCAGCATCTTGATCGAATACGCATCACCCAGCGCCGGAATGGCGCCACGTTCACAGTCGCCGAACAGGTGAGGCAAGTTGCTTTCAGAGGTCATGTGCCACTGACCGGTGGCCTGTACCTTGCTCATGTCCAGGTGACGGTTGGCCGGTAGCACGGCCATCAGGTAGTTGCCATGGCGGTCGTCGAGCATGACCGACTTGGCCACCCGCTCGGCGGGTACCCCGGCCATGCGTGCCGACTCAAGGCTGGTGGATGAGTGGGCATGAGGAACGATGTCATAGTCGCAGCCGGCCTTGTCCAGGCACTGCTGCAGGGTTTTTGCCATACGCATGATGCACCTCCGCAGATAGCTCCCCCACTTCTGAAGTTTAGGCCGTGCTGCCGCGGGCAGCGGACTAAACTTATTGGACACGCACAAACCGGGTGAATTCAGGTGATTGCTCGCTGGTGTCGGCATCTGCTCTTGCTGCTCTTGCTCGGCACGCTGCCTGGTGGCCAGGCGGCGCCCGGCCAATCGGTACTGGTACTGAGTATTAATGACGCGATCGGGCCGGCCAGTGCCGATTATCTGATTCGTGGTCTGCACCAGGCCGAATCCGAACAGGCGCAACTGGTGGTGATCCGTCTCGACACCCCAGGCGGGCTGGACAGCTCGATGCGCGAGATCATCAAAGCGATCCTGGCAAGCCCGGTGCCGGTGGCCAGTTTCGTCGCCCCCAGTGGTGCCCGGGCGGCCAGCGCCGGCACCTATATCCTTTACGCCAGCCACGTCGCAGCCATGGCCCCGGGCACCAATCTGGGCGCTGCCACCCCGGTGCAGATCGGCGGCCTCCCCGGCACACCGAAAGACCCTGGCGCACCACCGGCAGCGCCAACGGGCGACAAGCAACCTACACCGAGCGAACAGGACACCTTGACCCGTAAACAGGTCAACGACGCCGCAGCCTATATCCGTAGCCTGGCACAGATGCGTGGGCGCAATGCCGACTGGGCCGAACAGGCTGTGCGTGAGGCCGTCAGCCTGCCAGCCAGCGAGGCCCTGCGCCTGAAGGTGATCGACCGGGTCGCCAACGATCTGCCCGATTTGTTACGCCAGCTCGACGGCAAGTCCCTCGAAGCCGCCGGGAAAACCGTGCAATTGCAGACCGCCGCCGCGCCGGTGGTCGAGCGCCAGCCGGACTGGCGCACACGCCTGCTGGCGGTGATCACCAACCCCAGTGTCGCGCTGATCCTGATCATGATTGGCGTCTACGGCCTGATGTTCGAGTTCATGAGCCCCGGCTCCGGAGTCGGCGGAGTGATCGGCGGCATCTGTCTGTTGCTGGCCCTGTATGCCCTGCAGCTACTACCGGTGAGTTACGCCGGGGTCGCGCTGATTCTACTCGGCATGGCCTTCATGATTGCCGAGGCGTTCATGCCCAGCTTCGGTGTGGTCGGCTTTGGCGGCATCGTTGCCTTTGTGGTGGGCGCGGTGATCCTGATGGACACCGATGTGCCCGGTTTCGGCATTCCGCTGCCGCTGATCCTGTTCCTGGCGCTGTTCTCGGCGCTGCTGCTCGGTGGCGTGCTGGGCATGGCCATGAAAGCGCGCAAGCGCGCGCTGGTCAGTGGTGATGCCGGGCTGGTCGGCAGCCTGGCCACGGTCATGGCGGTCAATGACAGCGATCCGTACATCGGCTCGGTGCAGGTGCAGGGTGAACAGTGGCAGGCGCAAAGCCAGACGCCGCTGCAGGTGGGGCAACACGTCCGGGTGATCTCACGCAAGGGCGTACTTCTGGACGTTAGCGCCGCAGCAGACGCTGTGGCGCAAGGAGACTGAAGATGTTTTTCGAACTGGGCATTGGTGCGTTGCTGGCATTTGCTGCCGTGCTGTTACTGTCGGCGTTTCGTATTCTGCGTGAGTACGAACGCGGCGTGGTGTTCCAGCTCGGGCGTTTCTGGCGGGTCAAGGGGCCGGGCTTGGTGTTGTTGATTCCCGGGGTCCAGCAAATGGTCCGGGTCGACCTGCGCACCGTGGTCCTTGATGTACCGCCGCAGGATGTGATCACCCGCGATAACGTCTCGGTCAAGGTCAATGCCGTGCTGTACTTTCGCGTGCTCGACCCGCAGAAGGCGATCATCCAGGTTGAAGACTTTCTCATGGCCACCAGCCAGCTGGCGCAGACCACCTTGCGCGCGGTGCTCGGCAAGCATGAGCTGGATGAGTTGCTGGCCGAACGCGAACGCCTGAACCTGGATATCCGCCAGGTGCTGGATGCGCAAACCGACGCTTGGGGCATCAAGGTGGCCAACGTCGAGATCAAGCATGTCGATCTCAACGAGTCGATGATCCGCGCCATTGCCCGCCAGGCCGAAGCCGAGCGTGAACGGCGGGCCAAGGTGATCCATGCCGAAGGGGAACTGCAGGCCTCGGAGAAACTGATGCAGGCGGCAGAAATGCTCGGGCGCCAGTCGGGGGCCATGCAGCTGCGGTATATGCAGACCCTGGGCACGATTGCCGGGGACAAGTCGTCGACGATCGTCTTTCCGTTGCCGATCGAGATGCTCAAGGGGTTTGTGGATAAGTGACAGACCCTTTGGGGGGCTCGGTGTGTGGGAGCAACTGTCCAGGGTGGGAGCGGGCTTGCCCCGCGATGCGATTTGGCTGACACACCGCAATCG
>JBOICD010000492.1:0-2874 GCA_050739855.1 Pseudomonas sp. | reverse complement strand
GCCGAAGCCTGTGCGGTGGATAATGTGCGCCGCCCGCAACGCCGCGAGCTGCATGCCGCCTCGCCGCAGGAGTTCGCCACGCAACTGGCCAAGCCGCTGGGTGCAAAGGCCGCACAGAAGGAAGTCGAACAGGCCCTGCGTGATCTCTACCTGCCTTTCGACGAACGCCGTCCCTACGCCTTGCGCCGCCTGCGCGACCGTATCGAAGCCAACCTGTCGGGGCTGATGGGGCCGAGTGTGGCCCAGGACATGGTCGAGACCTTCCTCCCTTACAAGTCGGGTAACGAAAACTACGTCACCGAAGACATTCACTTCATCGAAAGTCGCCTGGAAGACTACCACTCGCGCCTCACCGGCCTAGCCGCCGAGCTCGATGCCCTGCGCCGCTACCATCGTCAGACCTTGCAGGAACTGCCCATGGGTGTCTGCTCGCTGGCCAAGGACCAGGAGATCCTGATGTGGAACAAGGCCATGGAAGAGCTCACCGGCATTCCCGCCAAGCGTGTGGTCGGCTCACGCCTGACCACCATCAGCGAACCCTGGCGTGGCCTGCTGCTGGGCTTCACCAACATCCCCGATGAACACCTGCACAAGCAGCGCCTGGGCCTGGACGGCCAGACCCGCTGGCTGAACCTGCACAAGGCCGCCATTGACGAACCCCTGGCGCCGGGCAACAGTGGCCTGGTGGTTCTGGTCGAAGACCTCACCGAGACCCAGGCCCTGGAAGACAAGCTGGTGCACTCCGAACGCCTGGCCAGTATCGGTCGCCTGGCTGCCGGTGTGGCCCATGAGATCGGCAACCCGGTCACCGGCATCGCTTGCCTGGCGCAGAACCTGCGTGAAGAGCGCGAGGAAGATGGCGAGATCACCGAGTTGAGCAGCCAGATCCTTGAGCAGACCAAGCGCATTTCCCGCATCGTTCAGTCACTGATGAGCTTTGCCCACGCCGGCAGCCATCAGCACAGCGACGAGCCCGTATGCCTGGCCGAAGTGGCGCAGGACGCCATCGGTCTGCTGGCCTTGAACCGGCGCAATTTCGAAGTACAGTTCTTCAACCTGTGCGACCCCGAGCACTGGGTCGATGGCGACCCGCAACGCTTGGCCCAGGTCCTGATCAACTTGCTGTCCAACGCCCGCGATGCCTCACCGCCCGGCAGTGCCGTGCGGGTCAAGAGTGAAGCGAGCGAGCATACCGTTGACCTGATCGTCGAGGACGAAGGCAGCGGTATTCCGAAAAACATCATGGATCGTCTGTTCGAACCCTTCTTCACTACCAAGGACCCGGGCGAAGGTACCGGACTGGGGCTTGCTCTGGTCTATTCCATCGTGGAAGAGCATTATGGACAAATCACCATCGACAGCCCGGCCGATACCCAGAGCCAGCGTGGCACTCGGATCCGAGTCACCCTGCCGCGTCATGTCGTAGCGACGTCCGCTGTGAACTGAGACCGTCGAGAGAATTGAATCAATGCCGCATATTCTGATCGTCGAAGACGAAACCATCATCCGCTCGGCACTGCGTCGACTACTGGAACGGAACCAGTATCAGGTCAGCGAAGCCGGATCGGTGCAGGAAGCACAGGAGCGCTTCAGCATTGCCACCTTCGACCTGATTGTCAGTGACCTGCGCCTGCCCGGCGCCCCGGGTACCGAACTGATCAAGCTCGGCCAGGGCACGCCGGTGCTGATCATGACCAGCTACGCCAGCCTGCGCTCTGCCGTCGATTCGATGAAGATGGGCGCGGTGGACTACATCGCCAAGCCTTTCGATCATGACGAAATGCTCCAGGCCGTGGCGCGCATCCTGCGTGACCGCCAGAACGCACCAGCAGCGCCCGCCGAAGCACGCGGTAACGGCAAGACCGGCATGGCCGACAAAGGCAGCAGCAATGCCGCCAATGGCGAGATCGGCATCATCGGCTCCTGCCCGCCGATGCAAGACCTGTACGGCAAGATCCGCAAGGTCGCCCCGACTGACTCGAATGTGCTGATCCAGGGCGAGTCGGGGACCGGTAAAGAGCTGGTTGCCCGCGCCCTGCACAACCTCTCGCGCCGCGCCAAGGCACCGATGATTTCGGTGAACTGTGCAGCCATTCCGGAAACCCTGATCGAGTCGGAACTGTTCGGCCATGAGAAAGGCGCCTTCACCGGTGCCAGCGCCGGTCGCGCCGGCCTGGTCGAAGCCGCCGACGGCGGCACCCTGTTCCTCGACGAAATCGGTGAATTGCCGCTGGAAGCCCAGGCTCGCCTGCTGCGGGTGCTTCAGGAAGGCGAAATCCGCCGGGTCGGTTCGGTGCAGTCACAAAAGGTCGATGTGCGCCTGATCGCTGCGACCCACCGCGACCTGAAAAACCTGGCCAAGATCGGCCAGTTCCGCGAAGACCTTTATTACCGTCTGCACGTTATCGCCCTCAAGCTGCCCGCCCTGCGCGAGCGCGGCGCCGACGTCAACGAAATCGCCAATGCCTTCCTCGCCCGCCAAAGCGCGCGTGTCGGCCGTAACGACCTGCGCTTTGGCCACGATGCCGAACAGGCCATCCGTCATTACTCCTGGCCGGGTAACGTCCGTGAGCTGGAAAACGCCGTCGAGCGTGCGGTGATTCTCTGCGAGAGCCCGGAAATTTCTGCCGACCTGCTGGGCATCGATATCGAGCTGAGCGACCTGGAAGACGACGAACCGTTCGCCAGTCTGTCCGGCAATGGCAGTACCGCCAACAACACCAGCCACGAACCAACCGAAGACCTGTCCCTGGAAGACTATTTCCAGCACTTCGTCCTCGAACATCAGGACCACATGACCGAGACCGAACTGGCGCGCAAACTCGGGGTCAGTCGCAAGTGCCTGTGGGAACGTCGCCAGCGCCTGGGCATCCC
>JBOICD010000491.1:0-2890 GCA_050739855.1 Pseudomonas sp. | reverse complement strand
GAAGAAGCCCAGCCAGAGCATCACACCATCGCTGACCTGCATCTGGGTATACAGCAGGACGATGATGAACGAACCCACGGCGAACAGGATGAAGTTCTTTTTGCGTCCCAGCAGGTCAGTGAGATAAGCGCTGATCACATAGCCGATATACGAACCGAAAATCACCATGGCCAGGTAGCCACCGGTGCCGAGCACGCTCAGGCCGCGCTCGTTCTTGAGGAAGGTCGGCAGCCAGGAGGTGATCGCGTAATAACCGCCCAGCGCACCGGTGGTCAGCAGCGAAGCACGGATAGTGGTGAAGAGCATGCCGGGGGCAAAAATTTCATAGAAATGCGACGGTGCTTCGGTTTTTTCCGCAGCCTTGGCCTGGCGGTAGATTTCCGGGTCCTTGACCAGACGGCGGACGAAGATCACGAATACCGCCGGCACGATACCCAGCAGGAACAGCGCGCGCCAGGCGTCTTCAGGCGGCAGCAGGGTGAACAGCACGGCGTAGAGAATCGCCGTCAGGCCCCAGCCAATGGCCCAGCCAGACTGCACCATGCCCACCGCCTTGCCGCGATCCTTGGCACGGATGACTCGCCGATCAGCACCGCACCAGCAGTCCATTCGCCACCGAAACCGAAGCCCATCAGGGTACGGGCGATCAACAGCTGTTCATAGTTCTGGGCGAAGCCGCAGAGGAAGGTGAAAAAGGCGAACCACAGCACCGTCAGTTGCAGGGTGCGGACCCGGCCAATACGATCGGAGAGGATGCCGGCGATCCAGCCGCCCAGCGCCGAGGCGATCAGGGTGGTGGTGTGAATCAAGCCGGCTTCGGCGGTGGTGATGCCCCACAGCGCGATCAGGGTGGGGATGACGAAGCTGAGCATCTGGGTGTCCATGCCATCCAGGCCGTAGCCGATCTTGCAGCTCCAGAAGGTCCGTCGTTCCTGCTTGTTGATGTTGCGGTACCAGTCGAAAGGCCCCGCCACTGATCTGGATTTGACCTGGTGCTGCACGCCCGATGGATTCATGGTTGCCTCAGCTTGTTGGTATTGTTTTAAAGGCGGCGATCTTTGTCGCAACCGTGACCGACATTTTTCGATGGCCTTGTGTCGTCGTCCAACGAGAAAAACCAGCGGTCTGGCATAAGAAAAATTTGATCAGTGAGCGCAGCATGAACCTCAAGTTCCTCGAAACCTTTGTCTGGGTGGCCCGGCTCAAGAGCTTTCGCCTGACTGCGGAAAAGCTCTTCACCACCCAGGCGTCGATCTCCAGCCGCATCGCCGCGCTTGAGGCGGACCTCGGGGTCAAGCTGCTGCTGCGCGATTCACGCGGGGTCAGCCTGACGCCCGAGGGCAGCAAGGTACTCGAGTACGCCGAGCAGATGCTCGACACCGCCAAGGCCCTCAAGCAGTCGCTGGACAGCGACCGGGCCAAAGTTGGGCGGATACGCCTGGGGGTGATGGACACCGTGATCCATACCTGGATGAGCCCGTTGGTCTCGGAACTGATGGAGCGTTATCCGCAGGTAGAAATCGAACTGGTCGCCGATACTGCGCTCAATTTGCGCGAACAGCTGCAAAAAGGCTTTCTCGATGTGATCCTGCAAACCGACCTGCTACGCCAGGAATCGATCCGCAGCCTGGACCTGGCGCGCTACCCCATGGGCTGGATTGTCGCCAGCCAGTCGATCTACAACCGCGACTATGCCTCGCTCGCCGAGCTGGCCCGTGAGCGCATTGTGACCTTTTCGAAAAACTCCCGGCCGCACCAGGAAGTGCTCAGCCTGCTGCAGGCCGAAGGCGTCAGCGCACCGCGCCTGAACTGTGTGAACTCGGTGGCGGCGATCACCCGCTTGCTGCGTGACGGCTTCGGCATCGGTGCCCTGCCGCCTGCGCTGGTCAGCGAAGAACTGGCCAGGGGTGAACTGACCTTGCTGCCGCTGGCGCAACAGCCACCGAGCCTGGAGCTGGTGGTGGCCTGGCAGACCGGGGTCGAGCTGGTCGATGAGGTGGTGGCGCTGTGTCGCAATGTGCTTGAACGCTACGCCGCCAATGTCGGGCCCGAGCGGATCAAGCTGGTCTAGCGCCAGCTCTCCGCCACCGGTTTGCGCCGCCCGCCAAGCACTACCCAGCCGATCAGCAACAACAGGCTTTCCACCAGCAGCGCCAGCAGCAGGGCACAGCTCAGGCCCCAGGCCAGCGCCTCGGGGGCCAGGAGAATCTGGTAGCTGTAGCCGTTGAGGGTTTCTTCGCGCAGCTGGCTGTCGGCGCGCACCAACACATGCCAGGTCCGCTGCAGCCAGGGCCCCTGGAGGATCTGCCACTCGCGCTCGAACTGGCGATTGCGGATCAACAGACTGTCGATGCTGTTGGCATCGCTGTTGAACACCGGATCGTCGCTGCTACGGTAGTGACGCACCAGCGCCTGCAGATCGCCATTGAAGAAGCGCCGGGCGGTGGCCTCGAAGCCCTTGAGCCCTTCGCGAGACTCCAGCAGGTGCGCCTCGACCCGCTGGCTGTAGTCATTGATCAGGCCAGGTACCTGCACCCCTACCAGCAACCCGAAGGTGAACAGCAGCAACCGCAGATAACTTCTGAACATGGGCTATCCCTTAGCGTTGTCCTTGGGCGATACATTCACCACGGCGCCACAGGCCCCATTGGCCGGGCTCGTAGCGCTGCCAGGTCTCGTTCTCGGTCAGTGCCTCGGTGGCAATCACCGTGACCACGTCATTGGGGGTGGTTTCGGCCTGGAAGTCGACGATCATGTCGACGTCCTTGAGGCGCGCCGGCCCGAATGGTGCCCGGCGGGTGATATGCACAAGCTTGGTCGAGCAGAAACAGAACAGCCAATCGCCATCGCTGAGCAGGCAGTTGAACACGCCCTTGCCGCGGTACTCGGC
>JBOICD010000490.1:0-2894 GCA_050739855.1 Pseudomonas sp. | reverse complement strand
CATCGTTCAGGGCACCTACGAAACCTTCGTCGAAGCCGGCCGCCAGCACTACAACGGCAGCCTCAAGGGCAAGTGGGTACTGACCGCCGGCCTCGGTGGCATGGGCGGCGCCCAGCCACTGGCCGCGACCCTGGCCGGCGCCTGCTCGCTGAACATCGAATGCCAGCAGAGCCGCATCGACTTCCGCCTGAGCAGCCGTTATGTCGACGAGCAAGCCAAGGATCTCGATGACGCCCTGGCACGCATCGCCAAATACACCGCCGAAGGCAAAGCCATCTCCATCGCCCTGCTGGGCAACGCCGCCGAAATCCTCCCTGAGCTGATCAAGCGTGGCGTGCGCCCTGACATGGTCACCGACCAGACCAGCGCCCACGACCCGCTCAACGGTTACCTGCCAGCCGGCTGGACCTGGGAACAGTACCGCGACCGCGCGCAGACCGAGCCGGCTGCAGTGGTCAAAGCCGCCAAGCAATCCATGGCCGTACACGTCAAAGCCATGCTCGAGTTCCAGAAGCAGGGCGTGCCGACTTTCGACTACGGCAACAACATCCGCCAGATGGCCAAGGAAGAGGGCGTGAGCAATGCCTTCGACTTCCCGGGCTTCGTACCGGCTTACATCCGTCCGCTGTTCTGCCGCGGTATCGGTCCGTTCCGCTGGGCGGCGCTGTCGGGCAATGCCGAAGACATCTACAAGACCGACGCCAAGGTCAAGGAACTGATTCCGGACGACGCGCACCTGCACAACTGGCTGGACATGGCCCGCGAGCGCATCAGCTTCCAGGGTCTGCCGGCACGTATCTGCTGGGTAGGCCTGGGCCTGCGCGCCAAGCTCGGCCTGGCGTTCAACGAAATGGTCCGCAGCGGCGAGCTGTCGGCGCCGATCGTGATCGGCCGCGACCATCTCGATTCGGGCTCGGTCTCCAGCCCTAACCGCGAAACCGAGTCGATGCAGGATGGCTCCGACGCCGTCTCCGACTGGCCGCTGCTCAACGCCCTGCTCAACACCGCCAGCGGCGCGACCTGGGTCTCGCTGCACCACGGTGGCGGCGTCGGCATGGGCTTCTCGCAGCACTCGGGCATGGTCATCGTCTGCGACGGTACCGACGAGGCTGCCGAGCGTATCGCCCGCGTCCTGCACAACGACCCGGCCACCGGTGTCATGCGTCACGCCGATGCCGGTTACCAGATCGCCATCGACTGCGCCAAAGAACAAGGCTTGAACCTGCCGATGATCACAGGCTGATCTGCGGTAAATGGTTGATACTGATATCTATGCAGGCGCATACGCCTCACGAGTACGGAGCATTAACGTGACTGAATTGACCCTCAAGCCCGGCACCCTGACCCTGGCTCAGCTGCGTGCGATCTACCAGCAGCCGGTAAAACTCAAGCTGGATGCCAGCGCCGATCAGCAGATCGACGACAGCGTCGCTTGTGTCGAGCAGATCCTCGCGGAAAACCGCACCGCCTACGGCATCAACACCGGTTTTGGCCTGCTGGCTTCGACCCGCATCGCCAGCCATGACCTGGAAAACCTGCAGCGTTCGCTGGTGCTGTCGCACGCCGCCGGCGTTGGCCAGCCTATCGACGACGCCCTGGTACGGCTGATCATGGTGCTCAAGGTCAACAGCCTGAGCCGTGGCTTCTCCGGGATTCGCCGCAAGGTGATCGACGCGCTGATCGCGTTGATCAACGCCGAAGTCTACCCGCACATCCCGCTCAAAGGGTCGGTGGGCGCTTCCGGCGACCTGGCACCGCTGGCGCACATGTCGCTGGTACTGCTCGGTGAAGGCAAGGCGCGCCACAACGGCCAATGGCTGTCGGCCACCGAAGCCCTGGCGGTTGCCGGTCTTGAGCCGCTGACCCTGGCCGCCAAGGAAGGTCTGGCGCTGCTCAACGGCACCCAGGCATCCACCGCCTATGCCCTGCGCGGCCTGTTCGAAGGCGAGGATCTGTTCGCCGCAGCGACCTCGATCGGTGCCCTGACGGTCGAAGCGGTGCTGGGTTCGCGTTCGCCGTTCGACGCGCGTATCCATGCCGCCCGTGGTCAGCGTGGCCAGATCGATGCCGCCGCCTGCTACCGCGATCTGCTCGGTGATGGCAGCGAAGTCTCGGCCTCCCACGAAAATTGCGGCAAGGTCCAGGACCCGTACTCGCTGCGCTGCCAGCCACAGGTCATGGGCGCCTGCCTGACCCAGTTCCGTCAGGCCGCCGAAGTACTGGTGATCGAAGCCAACGCCGTGTCCGACAACCCGCTGGTGTTCGCTGCCGAAGGTGACGTGATCTCCGGTGGTAACTTCCATGCAGAACCTGTGGCCATGGCCGCTGACAACATGGCCCTGGCGATTGCCGAGATCGGCTCGCTGAGCGAACGCCGCATCTCGCTGATGATGGACAAGCACATGTCCCAGCTGCCGCCATTCCTGGTGGCCAACGGCGGGGTCAACTCCGGCTTCATGATCGCCCAGGTGACCGCGGCCGCGCTGGCCAGCGAGAACAAGGCGCTGGCACATCCGCACAGCGTCGACAGCCTGCCGACCTCGGCCAACCAGGAAGACCACGTGTCGATGGCTCCGGCCGCCGGCAAGCGTCTGTGGGAAATGGCTGAAAACACCCGCGGTGTGCTTGCCGTGGAGTGGCTGGCTGCAGCCCAGGGCCTGGACCTGCGCGAAGGCCTGAAAACCTCGCCGAAGCTGGAGCAGGCGCGTCAGGCCCTGCGTGGCAAGGTCGCCTTCTACGAGAAGGACCGTTTCTTCGCGCCAGACATCGAGGCGGCCATCGCCCTGCTGGCCGAAGGCTCCCTGACCGCTCTGCTGCCGGCCAAGGTCCTGCCTAGCCTGTAATGCCTCTGGGTTCGTTGCGTGATTCATCGCGGGGCAAGCCCGCTCCCACAG
>JBOICD010000489.1:0-2896 GCA_050739855.1 Pseudomonas sp. | reverse complement strand
GCCCTGGACATAGGCAGATTTGACGCAGCAGTCGCCGTTTGCCTGCGCAAACGAAAATGCCTGTACAGGCGGTACCTGTACCTTGCCGTTGGAGAAAGCGAGAAAGCCTTCTTCCAGGCGCTTTACAGCCAGCTCCAGGTCGAGCTGTGAAATGATCTGCTGCTTGTCGAAGACTTTCATTGAATGGCTCCGAGGAATTTTTCGAGGAGGATGTTGCGACCGCAAATGACCACCGCCACACGCTTGCCGCGGTATTCCTGTGCCAGTTTCTTCATGCCGGCCACCGCGACACCCGCGGCGCCTTCGATGATCCAGCGTTCGCAGGCCGCGACATCGCGCATTGCCGTTTTGATCTCTTGCTCACTGACCAGCACGGTGCGGGTCAACAAGGCTTGGCAAAGCGCAAAGGTGATGCTGCCTGGCTCGATGCCACCGGCCGTGCCATCGGAGAGGGTGTCGTCTTCTTCAATCTCGATGATTTCGCCGGCTTCGAGAGAGCGTTGCAGGGTCGGCGCGTTCGCTGGCCAGCAACCGATGATGTCGATCTTGGGGTTCAGGGTTCGCAGCGCTGCACCAATGCCGGAGATCATGCCGCCGCCACCTACTGCCACGAAAACCGCATCAAGGTCTGGGGCCTGTTCGAACAGTTCGATCCCTATGGTGCCCTGGCCGGCAATGATTTCTGCATCGTTGTATGGCGAAACGAAGGGTTTGCCTTGCACAGCCGCCTGGCGTGCGGCTTCCAGTTCCACACTCAGCGGATCAAGGTCCAGGCTGATTACTTCTGCGCCGAGGGCGCGCATGGCATCCAGCTTGTAAGCAGAGGCTGAAGTTGTGGTGTAGACGGTAACGGGAACCCCCAGCACCTTGCCGGCAAGCGCGAGGCCCTGGCCGTGGTTGCCAGAGGAAGCCGTGATTACCCCCAGCTGACGCTGCACTTCGGGTAACAGGCGGATCTTGTTGCTGGCACCCCGGAATTTGAACGAGCCGGTATGTTGCAGGTGTTCGCACTTGAGGTGGACCTCGCACCCTGTCAGGGCGGAAAGCCGTGCGCTGTAGGTCAGCGGCGTAACAGCTACTTCGGGACGCAGGGCTTTATGCGCTTGGGCGATTGCTTCATACAACGACGGCAGACTGTTGGCATCAACGGACATATCGAAACTCCTTGGTGAATCAGAAGTGATTGAGAAGTTGGCCGGTTCGGCGATTAGGTAGCGCTTCAATGCCAGCGAGCAGCCCCACGCGTTGTCCCGCGCGAACCAGCTTGAACAGGGGCTGAACCACGACCACCCCATCCACATCACTGAAGATGGGCACGCGAGGTGTGCCAATTGCTGCATCCAATGGCACGAGCTCAGCGATCAATTCCCCTTTGGAAATCGCCTCGCCGGGCCGCTTCTTCCATACCAGCAGACCATGCCCTGGAGACGGCAAGTGGCTTGCTCCCTCTAGCGGATACACCTGTGGCACGCACCTCGCGCGTACCGGGGCGTCGAGGCGAAGCAATCCCTCGCTGGCGAGGAAATCGAGAATGCCCAGGGCATCTTCGCGGGCGAGTTGATCATTCACATCCGCTTGCCCTCGCAACTCGATGCTTGCTGCAAACGGCCGCTCCTCAGCGCTGCGCAGGCCTTTCTCAATGAGCCAGTCCCACGGACGGTTGCACGATTCATCGAACGGCTGGCCACCTGCTGACTCCTCAAAAAACACGACCTTGATGTCCATGCACTCGGCCAGCTTCAGGGCTTGATTGCGCTGGGCCTGATTGGCGTAGAGGTGGAGTACACCGGCTGTGTCGCAATGCAGGTCCAGGACCAGGTCGTGCTGCAGTGCTTCGCCCAGCAACGACTGGCGAACGGTGCTCACCGAATCGGACGGTGCCAGTGCTGCCAGAGCGTGTTTGAGCCGATGTGCAGGTGTCATCGCCGCGGTTTCAGGGTCGCTGAACTGCGCTTGCAACAAGGGCACCAGGTCCGGGAAGTTGCGGTTGAAGTTTTCACCGTTCGCCAGGTTGAAACGCCCTGTCCAGAACCCCAGCACGTTCTGGGTCGTGCCGACCGGGTTGGCAAATGGACACAGCACGATGCGGCCGAGAATTCTGCCCTGCTGGTGAAGTTCCACCAGCATCTCCTGGAGATGCTGGATGACCAGCAAGCCGGGATGCTCATCGGCATGCAGGCCTGCCTGGATGTAGGCGCTACGCCGACATCCAGTCCCGCTGAATTCATGGGTGTGCAGGCGGACCGTGTTACTCGGCCCGAGCGGCGGCAAGTCCGTGAAGCGGGTCTGAATCGACATGGGTGTACCATCACATTTGTGGAATTATAGTCTACCGTAGACTCATTATCTCCTTGTGGCAAGAGAACGTACTAAGGTGTAAACCGCCAACTTGCTGGGAGTCAGAGGCACGTAAAGCCGAGAAAAGGCTCTAAATCAGCGGTTGAGTGGAGTCTGGGGTTGCCGGGGCAGGCGGTAGACTAAAATTCTCGCGTGGAAAATATTTTGTCTACCCATGTTGCAGATGTGAGTACTACCTTCGGTTGCTGCAGTCTTAGCTAGCCTCGTAGCGCTTTCAGATACTTGTAAACGGTTGCACGCCCCATGTTGAGTACATTGGCGACGTAATCGGCTCCGCTGCGTCCGTCAAACGCGCCTTCGGCAAAGAGCGCTTCCACCAGGTTGCGCTTGTCCTTGATCTTAAGGGTGCGCAGCGACAGGTTGTGTTGTTGAAGCCAGGCATGCAGAAAGGTATTGATACGTTCCTGCCAGCCATCCTTGAACAGCGTGTCCGGCTGCGGGATCAGGCGGTGAACCTGGAAGAATGCTTGCAGCGCCAGGTGTGCCTGCTCCAGAACAGAGAAATTCAGGTTGATACAGAGCAGGTACTCAGCGTTTC
>JBOICD010000488.1:0-2902 GCA_050739855.1 Pseudomonas sp. | reverse complement strand
ACCGGGTGTGGTGGGAGCGGGCTTGCCCCGCGATAAAGACTGACCACTCATCCTTCAAGGTTGAAATCTTTCCCAGCACCCCCATATGAGTCTGCATCAGGCATTTTCGCCCCGCTGCGTGGAGACTCTCCCTTGACCACCATCGTTTCAGTTCGCCGCCACGGCAAAGTCGTCATGGGCGGCGACGGCCAGGTTTCTCTCGGCAACACCGTGATGAAAGGCAACGCCAAGAAAGTCCGCCGCCTGTACCACGGTCAGGTCATCGCCGGTTTCGCCGGTGCCACCGCCGACGCATTCACCCTGTTCGAACGTTTTGAAGGCCAGTTGGAAAAGCACCAGGGCCACCTGGTCCGTGCCGCCGTGGAGCTGGCCAAGGAATGGCGTACCGACCGCTCCCTGAGCCGTCTGGAAGCCATGCTGGCGGTCGCCAACAAGGACGCTTCGCTGATCATCACCGGCAACGGTGACGTGGTCGAACCCGAAGACGGCCTGATCGCCATGGGTTCCGGTGGCGGCTACGCCCAGGCCGCCGCCCGCGCCCTGCTGCAAAAGACCGACCTCTCGGCCCGTGAAATCACCGAGACCGCCCTGAACATCGCCGGTGACATCTGTGTGTTCACCAACCACAACCTGACTATCGAGGAGCAGGACCTGGCCGAGTAACTCAGCTGTTCTGGCGCCCGGCCCCGGTGGCCGGGCTTTTCCACGCTGATTTATCGAGCCCAGGGACCATCACAACCATGCCCATGACCCCCCGCGAGATCGTCCACGAACTCAATCGCCACATCATCGGCCAGGACGACGCCAAACGCGCCGTCGCCATCGCCCTGCGCAACCGCTGGCGGCGCATGCAGCTCCCGGCTGAGCTGCGCGTTGAAGTCACGCCGAAGAACATCCTGATGATCGGTCCGACCGGTGTCGGCAAAACCGAAATCGCCCGGCGCCTGGCCAAACTGGCCAACGCCCCGTTCATCAAGGTCGAAGCGACCAAGTTCACCGAAGTCGGCTACGTTGGCCGTGACGTCGAGTCGATCATTCGTGATCTGGCCGATGCCGCGATCAAGATGCTGCGCGAGCAGGAAATCGTCCGTGTCGGCCACCGTGCCGAAGACGCCGCCGAAGAGCGCATCCTTGATGCCCTGCTGCCACCGGCACGCACCGGCTTCAACGAAGATCAGGTCAACACCCAGGACTCCAACACCCGCCAGCTGTTCCGCAAGCGCCTGCGCGAAGGTCAGCTGGATGACAAGGAA
The DNA here is from genome assembly GCA_050739855.1 of Pseudomonas sp. Taxonomy (GTDB): domain Bacteria; phylum Pseudomonadota; class Gammaproteobacteria; order Pseudomonadales; family Pseudomonadaceae; genus Aquipseudomonas. Next base: position 1,649 of record JBOICD010000488.1, on the reverse strand, counting down.
ATCGAGATCGAAGTGGCCGAGGCCATGGGCGTCGATATCTCCGCGCCACCGGGCATGGAAGAGATGACCAACCAGCTGCAAAACCTGTTCGCCAACATGGGCAAGGGCAAGCGCAAGAGCCGCAAGCTCAAGGTCAAGGAAGCACTCAAGCTGGTGCGTGATGAAGAAGCCAGCCGCCTGGTCAACGAAGACGAGCTCAAGGCCAAGGCCCTGGAAGCGGTCGAGCAGCACGGCATTGTGTTCATCGACGAAATCGACAAAGTCGCCAAGCGTGGCAACGTCGGCGGTGCCGATGTCTCGCGCGAAGGCGTACAACGCGACCTGCTGCCGCTGATCGAAGGCTGCACGGTGAACACCAAGCTGGGCATGGTCAAGACTGACCACATCCTGTTCATTGCCTCCGGTGCGTTCCATCTGAGCAAGCCGAGCGACCTGGTCCCTGAGCTGCAAGGCCGTCTGCCGATCCGCGTCGAACTCAAGGCCCTGAGCCCGGAAGACTTCGAGCGTATCCTCAGCGAACCGCACGCCTCGCTGACCGAGCAATACCGCGAGCTGCTGAAAACCGAAGGCCTGCACATCGAGTTCGCCGCCGAAGGTATCAAGCGCCTGGCCGAGATTGCCTGGCAGGTCAACGAGAAAACCGAGAACATCGGTGCCCGTCGCCTGCACACCCTGCTCGAGCGCCTGCTTGAAGAGGTGTCGTTCAGTGCCGGTGACCTGGCCAGCGCCCACAACGAAGCGCCGATCCGTATCGACGCCGAGTACGTCAACAGCCACCTCGGCGAATTGGCGCAGAACGAAGACCTTTCTCGTTATATTCTGTAAGCCTCACTCTCTTACAGGCAGGGCCGCTTGCGGCCCTGAACCACATGTCCAGACTCCCCACCGGCATCAACCTGCACAAAGCCTCCAAGACCCTGAGCCTGACTTACGGGCCCGATGAGGTGTACCACCTGCCCGCCGAATTCCTGCGCGTGCACTCGCCTTCCGCCGAGGTCCAGGGCCACGGCAACCCGATCCTCCAGTACGGCAAGCTTGGCGTCGGCCTGAGCAGTCTGGAGCCTGCCGGTCAATACGCACTGAAGCTGACCTTCGACGACGGCCACGACAGCGGCCTGTTCACCTGGGAGTACCTGGAGCAACTGTGCCTGCGCCAGCAGGAACTCTGGGACGACTATCTTGCCGAGCTGGCCAAGGCCGGAAAATCGCGCGACCCCAACGAGTCCATCGTCAAGCTGATGCTCTAGTTCAAGCCTTCCAGGGTTTAGAGCGCATTTTCTAATTCTATTTGCTTGAATGCCTGCTCGGCGGCCAATGAATGGCCGTCTTGCGCAACACTCGAAAGTCGGGTAACCAATGGATCTGGCAAGTTCCCTGCATTGATTTGAAGCAGGGTCGAGCCGGTATGCAGGGGTCGCGAGCGAAAGCAGGCAGTCTTCTCAAGCAGAACAAACCCGCAGGGCTCATCGTCGTTTGCATCCGGCCGCAGGACCGCAGTTCGTTATTACTGGTCACCCGAGCATCAGTACCGGGCACTCGTCTGTGTAACGCGCACAGCAGGCCGGTACTCGTCTCAGGACAACGGAGCGTCGTAGATGAGTAACAAGAACAACGATGACCTGCAGCGCCAAGCCTCGGAAAACACACTG
>JBOICD010000487.1:0-2913 GCA_050739855.1 Pseudomonas sp. | reverse complement strand
TCGAAGCGCTGTTCGAGCGCCTGACTCCACAATCTGCGTGAAGGAAGATCCATGCGTGCCATTCGTTGCCTGACCCTGCTGCTGGCGTTGTTTACTCCAGCCGCTTTCGCTGAAGGCGTTTATCAGGTCGAAATGATCCTGGTACGGCAGAACGCCGTACCGGCAATCACCAGTCAATCCGCCCCGGAAGACTGGAGCAACGGCGCCCAGGCCATTGCCGAAGGCGACCTGCGCCAACCGGCCATGACCGACGAAGCGGCCAAGCTGAGCGCCGACAACCAATACACCGTGCTGCTGCACAAAGCCTGGAAACAGGATGCCGGCACTGTCGCCATCAGTGACGGTAAAAAGCAGTTCGGGCACTTCCCGATCGAGGGCAACCTGAACCTCAAGGAAGAGCGTTTCATCGGCGTCGAAGCCAGCCTCTGGGTCAACCAGTTCGATGGCAATGGCGCGGTGATCCAGAGCGAACAGCTCAAGCAGAGCAACAGCACGGTGAAAAACGGAGAACTGACCTTCCTTGACGGCGGCCACCTGGCCCTGCTGCTCAAGGTCAGCAAGCCCTGAAAATGCCCGAGCACCTGATTGACAACCTCCAGCCACAACCGCGGTTGTGGCTGGGCAGCATCGAATTCAGCGCCTTCGAACCGCGCAACGGGCGCATGCAGCGCCACATCCAGCATCGCGCAGCGCTGGCCTTTGGTTACGCTGGCGAATACGTCAGCGGCACCAAGAACATCGCCATCATCAAGCACGATGCCGAACAGACCCTGCGCATTCAGCGTCAGCCCGCAGCCGAGCGCAACTTGCGCGACACCTTGCTACGCCTGGGCTTCAAGATCGCCACACGCCAGAGCAAAGCGTTGCCGGAAAGCGCCGGCGACCCCTTCGAACTGCCCAACGACAGCGCCTGGTTGCGCTTTGTTTTGAGCGAACTGCCGACCCTGCGCGAGCAAGGCTGGCAGATCGAATTCGCCGACGACTTCGCCTTCGACCTGACCCCGGTGGACGACTGGTATGCGCGCATCCAGGAAGCGCCGGAGCGTGACTGGTTCGACCTGGAGCTGGGCATCGTGGTCGATGGCGAGCGCCTGAGCCTGCTGCCGATCTTGCTCAATCTGCTACGCACTCATCCGGAGCTGCTCAACAGTACGCAACTGGCCAAGCGTCGCGAGGACGAGCAACTTCTGGTGACGATTCCCGGCAACACCGGCGGCCGCCGGCCGCTGCAGGTTGCCTTGCCCTACGGGCGACTGAAACCGGTGCTGGCCACCCTCGGCGATTTCTATCAGCGCGAACCCGGTGAAACCAGCCTGCGCCTGGCCACCCCCGACGCCACTCGCCTCAACGCCCTGCAGGAACTGCCGCTGAGCTGGCAAGGCGGCGACCGGGTGCGCAACCTGGCTGAACGCCTGCGCGATATCCGTCTGCAACCGGCACACACACCGGACGGTCTCAACGCCACCCTGCGTACCTATCAGCTTGAAGGCCTGAGCTGGATGCAGGCCCTGCGCGAGCTGGAAGTGGGCGGCATCCTCGCCGACGACATGGGCCTGGGCAAGACCCTGCAGACACTTGCTCACCTGCTCACGGAAAAGAATGCCGGACGCCTGACCCGCCCGGCCATGGTGGTGATGCCTACCAGCCTGATCCCTAACTGGCAGGACGAAGCTGCACGCTTCGCGCCCGATCTGCGCGTCCTGGCCCTGCAAGGCATCGGCCGACGCAAGCATTTTGACAACTTGCAGGATTATGACCTGCTGCTGACCACCTACGCCCTGCTGCCCAAGGACCTGGCGCACTTCAAGGGCCTGGTGCTGCATGTACTGATCCTCGACGAAGCGCAGTACATCAAGAGCCCGAGCAGCAAGGCCGCCCAGGCCGCGCGCCAGCTGGAGGCACGCCAACGCCTGTGCCTGAGCGGCACGCCGCTGGAAAATCATCTGGGTGAACTGTGGTCGCTGTTTCACTTCCTGCTGCCCGGCTGGCTGGGAGACGCCAAGGCGTTCAATCGCGACTATCGGGTGCCGATCGAGCGCCAGGGCAATGATGAGCGCCTGCAGCACCTCAACGCACGGATCAAGCCGTTCCTGCTGCGGCGCACCAAGGAACAGGTTGCCACCGAACTGCCGGCCAAGACCGAGATGATCCACTGGGTCGAGCTCAGCGATGCGCAACGCGATGTCTACGAGACCATGCGCCTGGCCATGGACCAGAAAGTGCGCGCCGAGATCACCCGCAAAGGCGTGGCCCGCAGCCAGATCATCATCCTTGAAGCCTTGCTCAAGCTGCGCCAGGTCTGCTGCGACCTGCGCCTAGTCAACAGCCAGGCCCCAACCACCCGCGGCGCCCACTCGGGCAAGCTGGCAAGCCTGATGGAAATGCTTGAGGAACTGCTCGCCGAAGGGCGACGCGTGCTGCTGTTTTCACAGTTCACCAGCATGTTGCGGCTGATCGAGGCTGAACTACAGCAACGCACCATCGCCTACGCCCTGTTGACGGGCGAAACCCGCGACCGCCGGGCACCGGTACAGGACTTCCAGAGCGGGCGCCTGCAGATATTTCTCATCAGCCTCAAAGCCGGTGGCGTGGGCCTGAACCTGACCGCTGCCGATACCGTGATCCATTACGACCCCTGGTGGAACCCGGCAGCGGAAAACCAGGCCACCGACCGTGCTTATCGTATCGGTCAGGAAAAGCCGGTGTTCGTCTACAAGCTGATTACCCGGGGTACGGTGGAAGAGAAGATCCAGCAGCTGCAGCAGGAGAAGTCGGCGTTGGCGGCGGGGGTGCTGGATGGGCGTCAGGCGGGGGATTGGCGTTTGGCGGCGGAAGATATCGATGCGTTGTTTGCGCCATTGCCGGGCAAGCGCAAGGTTTCGAAAGCCGGTTGAATTCATCGCGGGGCAAGCC
>JBOICD010000486.1:0-2917 GCA_050739855.1 Pseudomonas sp. | reverse complement strand
CCGCAATCGCGGGGCAAGCCCGCTCCCACCGGGATCCGCCTTTAGCCGCGACCGTCGCGATCACGCAAGCCCAGCAGGTACAACACACCATCCAGACCCAGCGTCGAAATCGCCTGCTTGGCCGACTGTTTGACCAGCGGCTTGGCACGGAACGCCACGCCAAGACCGGCGATGGCCAGCATCGGCAGGTCGTTTGCGCCGTCACCTACGGCGATGGTCTGCTCCATCTGCAAACCTTCCTTGCGCGCCAGCTCACCCAGCAGGTCTGCCTTGCGCTGGGCATCAACAATCGGCTCAACCGCAACACCGGTGACTTTACCGTCAACCACTTCCAGCTCGTTGGCAAAGACATAGTCGATGCCCAGCTTGGCCTGCAGTTGCTTGGCGAAGTACGTGAAACCGCCAGACAGGATCGCGGTTTTGTAGCCCAGACGTTTGAGTTCGGCAAACAGGGTCTCGGCGCCTTCGGTCAGGCGCAGCGAGGCACCGATCTCGTCAAGCACGCCAACATCCAGGCCCTTGAGCAAGGCCAGGCGCTCTTTGAAGCTGGCGCGGAAGTCCAGCTCACCACGCATGGCCCGTTCGGTGATTTCAGACACCTGCTCACCCACGCCAGCGGCCTTGGCCAACTCGTCGATCACTTCGGCCTCGATCAGCGTCGAGTCCATATCGAACACCGCCAGGCGGCGGTTGCGACGGAACAACGAGTCCTGCTGGAAGGCGATATCGACGTTCAGCTCCTGGGCCACGCTGAGGAACTCGGCACGCAAGGCTTGCGGATCGGCCGGTTCGCCACGGACCGAGAACTCGATGCAACCCTTGCCCTGCTCAACCGGCGTATCCAGGGCCACACGGCCGGAGAGGCGGTCGATATGGTCGATATTCAGCCCGTACTTGGCGGTGATCGAACTGACCCGCTGCAGTTGTTCGGCGGTGACCTTGCGAGTCAGCAAAGTCACGATGTGACGGGCCTTGCCCTGACCTTCAACCCAGCTCTGGTAGTCAGCTTCGGAAACCGGCGTGAAACGGACCTGCTGATCGAGTTCGTAGCCCGCAAACAGAATATTTTTCAGTACCGATGAGGCCTTCTCGGTATCCGGGATTTCCACCAGGATGCCAAAGGACAGGGTGTCGTGAATCACCGCCTGACCGATGTCGAGGATGTTCACGCCACCCTGGGCCAGAACGCCGGTAATGGCCGCAGTAAGACCTGGACGGTCTTCACCTGTGATGTTAATCAGAACGATTTCGCGCAAAACGGGCTCCGACTCGTGGAAAAAAGCACATTCTACCGATTTTCGCTGACCATCGGGCGCAGCCGATACTTTGCCGGTCCTTGAGCGCTCGCTATACTGCGCAGCAACTTCTCCGACATAAAGAGCCGCGCTCTGTGAACCGGCCCACGCCCGTTAAAACCGACAACTTCTTCCTGCTGATTTTTCATGCTCTGCGCCAACGCCGTGTGCCGCTTGCGCTGCGTATCGCCTGCCATAACGTGCTGCTGGTAGCACTGGCGCTGGTGATCTATGCCTGCGTGATGGGATTGCAATTCAAGCAGGCCATGCATGATCAAGCCGACGCCCTGGGGCAGAGCCTGACCACGCAGACCGCTACCTCGGCGACCGAGCTGCTGGTGTCCAATGACATCCTCAGCCTCAATGTGCTGTTGGGCAACCTGGTGAAAAACCCGCTGGTGGCCCATGCGGCGATCTACAGCGTCGACAACCGGATCCTTGCCGAAGCCGGCCAGCGCCCGAAAAACGGCCTGCTGGGTGAGGCCGAAGGCCTGTACCAGACCAAGATCACCTTCCAGGACGTGACCGCCGGGCAACTGCGCATCAGCCTGGACATGAGCCAGTTCCAGCAGCCGCTGACCATCAGCCTGCAGAGCATGGGCATTCTCGCCGGTATCCTGCTGGCCCTGGCCCTGGCCATGAGCTTGCGCCTGGGGCGCTTCATCTCTACACCGCTGCTGCAACTGCGGGTATGGCTGCGTGACATCAACGAGTTCACCCCGGCCACTGACCGTCAGGATGAGATCGGTGACCTGGCCCGCCAGTTGCACACCCGCTTCGCCCCACCGCCGCGCGAAGTCGAGCCGGAACCCGAAGAGCTGGACGACGAGCCCGAGTTCGAAGTGCGCAATCTTCGCGACCCGAGTTTTGACGAAGCACCTGCGGTGGCCAAAGTCAGCCAGCCTGTCACGGCCGACGACGAAAGCGATGACGCATTTGCCGACCTGATCGACGACGAAGCGCACAGCGTCCCGCGCCCTGCCCCGCAAGCCGTCAATCGCGAGCCCCAGGCCAGTGCGGTACTGGCTGTGCAGCTAGGCTCCCAGGAGCAACTTCGACGCCTGCCGCGCACCCGCCTGACCGAGTTGCTGGAGCGCTATCGCGACTGCCTTGACCAGGCCGCATCGCTGTATGAAAGCGAAGTGCACACCCTCAACGACGGCAGCACCCTGATGCTGTTCCACAGCCAGGACAGCGGCGAGGACTACCTCACCAATGCCATTTGCTGTGGCGAGCTGTTGCGCGCTCTGGGACATGCCCTGCAGATCGAAGTGGCCGACAGCGGCATCACTTTGCAACTGCAGTTGGGCCTGACCCTGGGTGAAGACCTGCACGGCCTGAACCAGATCGACCTGCTGTTGACCGAGAAGGCCCAGGATGCCCTGGCCCTGTCGCAACACAGTCGTAACCTGCTGCTGGTCGAGCGCAAGATCAGCGACGACAGCCTGATCCGTCAGCGCGCCCGCATCCGTCCGATTGCCAGCCCCGAGGGCGCCTGCTGCGTCGAGCGCCTGATGGAGCCTTACCCGTCGATGCTGGAACGCCAGCTGGCGCGGATGCACGAGCGTCGGGTCAAGGGTTGATTTCTGTATTGATCGCGGGGCAAGCCCGCTCCCACAGAG
>JBOICD010000485.1:0-2917 GCA_050739855.1 Pseudomonas sp. | reverse complement strand
ATTGCGGTCCGTTCATCTCCGATACCCTGAAGATCGACTCCACCAGCAATCAGCTGGAAGCGCTGGTCGAAATCTACCGGATGATGCGTCCTGGCGAGCCGCCAACCAAGGATGCTGCCGAGACCCTGTTCAACAACCTGTTCTTCAGCGCCGAGCGTTACGACCTGTCGGCCGTTGGTCGCATGAAGTTCAACCGTCGTATCGGTCGCACCGAGATCGAAGGTTCGGGCGTGCTGAGCAAGGAAGACATCGTCGAGGTCCTCAAGACCCTGGTCGATATCCGTAACGGCAAAGGCATCGTCGACGACATCGACCACCTCGGTAACCGTCGCGTTCGTTGCGTCGGCGAGATGGCCGAGAACCAGTTCCGCGTTGGCCTGGTGCGTGTTGAGCGTGCGGTCAAAGAGCGTCTGTCGATGGCAGAAAGCGAAGGCCTGATGCCTCAGGACCTGATCAACGCCAAGCCGGTTGCGGCGGCGGTGAAAGAGTTCTTCGGCTCCAGCCAGCTCTCGCAGTTCATGGACCAGAACAACCCGCTCTCCGAGATCACCCACAAGCGTCGCGTCTCCGCACTCGGCCCTGGTGGTCTGACCCGTGAGCGTGCAGGCTTCGAAGTCCGTGACGTACACCCGACCCACTACGGCCGTGTGTGCCCGATCGAGACCCCTGAAGGTCCGAACATCGGTCTGATCAACTCCCTGGCGGCCTATGCCCGCACCAACCAGTACGGCTTCCTGGAAAGCCCGTACCGTGTGGTTAAAGAGGGTGTTGTCACCGACGACATCGTGTTCCTGTCGGCGATCGAAGAAGCTGATCACGTCATCGCCCAGGCTTCGGCCGCGATGAACGAGAAGAAGCAACTGATCGACGAGCTGGTAGCCGTTCGTCACCTGAACGAATTCACCGTCAAGGCGCCGGAAGACGTCACCCTGATGGACGTTTCGCCGAAGCAGGTAGTTTCGGTTGCAGCGTCGCTGATTCCGTTCCTCGAGCACGACGACGCCAACCGTGCGTTGATGGGTTCGAACATGCAGCGTCAGGCTGTACCAACCCTGCGTGCCGACAAGCCGCTGGTCGGTACCGGCATGGAGCGTAACGTTGCCCGTGACTCCGGCGTTTGCGTCGTGGCTCGTCGTGGCGGCGTGATCGATTCCGTCGATGCCAGCCGTATCGTTGTTCGCGTTGCCGATGACGAAGTGGAAACCGGTGAAGCCGGTGTCGACATCTACAACCTGACCAAGTACACCCGTTCGAACCAGAACACCTGCATCAACCAGCGTCCGCTGGTGAGCAAAGGTGATGTGGTTCAGCGTAGCGACATCATGGCCGACGGTCCGTCCACCGACATGGGTGAGCTGGCACTGGGTCAGAACATGCGTATCGCGTTCATGGCGTGGAACGGCTTCAACTTCGAAGACTCCATCTGCCTGTCCGAGCGTGTGGTTCAGGAAGACCGCTTCACCACGATCCACATCCAGGAACTGACCTGTGTGGCCCGTGACACCAAGCTTGGCCCAGAAGAGATCACCGCGGACATTCCGAACGTCGGTGAAGCTGCGCTGAACAAGCTGGACGAAGCCGGTATCGTTTACGTGGGTGCTGAAGTCGGCGCTGGCGACATTCTGGTCGGCAAGGTCACGCCAAAAGGCGAAACCCAGCTGACGCCAGAAGAGAAGCTGCTGCGCGCGATCTTCGGTGAGAAGGCCAGCGACGTTAAAGACACCTCCCTGCGTGTACCTACCGGCACCAAAGGTACCGTCATCGACGTACAGGTCTTCACCCGTGACGGCGTTGAGCGCGACAGCCGTGCGCTGTCCATCGAGAAGATGCAGCTCGACGAGATCCGCAAGGACCTGAACGAAGAGTTCCGTATCGTTGAAGGCGCAACCTTCGAGCGTCTGCGTTCTGCCCTGAACGGCCAGGTCGTCGATGGTGGTGCAGGCCTGAAGAAAGGCACTGTGATCACCAACGAAGTGCTGGACGGTCTGGAGCACGGCCAGTGGTTCAAACTGCGCATGGCCGAAGACGCGCTGAACGAGCAACTCGAGAAGGCTCAGGCCTACATCGTTGATCGTCGCCGTCTGCTGGACGACAAGTTCGAAGACAAGAAGCGCAAGCTGCAGCAGGGCGATGACCTGGCGCCGGGCGTACTGAAGATCGTCAAGGTCTACCTGGCAATCCGTCGCCGCATCCAGCCGGGCGACAAGATGGCCGGTCGTCACGGTAACAAAGGTGTGGTCTCGGTGATCATGCCGGTCGAAGACATGCCGCACGACGCCAACGGTACGCCAGTTGACGTGGTACTCAACCCATTGGGTGTACCATCGCGTATGAACGTTGGTCAGATCCTCGAAACCCACCTGGGCCTGGCGGCCAAAGGTCTGGGCGAGAAGATCAACCGCATGCTCGAAGAGCAGCGCAAGGTCATTGAACTGCGCAAGTTCCTCACCGAGATCTACAACGAGATCGGTGGTCGTCAGGAAAGCCTGGAAGACTTCTCCGACCAGGAAATCCTGGATCTGGCGAAGAACCTCAAAGGCGGTGTGCCAATGGCCACTCCAGTCTTCGACGGCGCCAAGGAAAGCGAAATCAAGGCCATGCTGAAGCTGGCGGACATGCCAGAAAGCGGTCAGATGCAGCTGTTCGACGGCCGTACCGGTAACAAGTTCGAGCGTCCAGTGACCGTTGGTTACATGTACATGCTCAAGCTGAACCACTTGGTGGACGACAAGATGCACGCGCGTTCCACTGGTTCTTACAGCCTGGTTACCCAGCAGCCGCTGGGTGGTAAGGCGCAGTTCGGTGGTCAGCGTTTCGGGGAGATGGAAGTGTGGGCGCTGGAAGCATACGGCGCGGCATACACCCTGCAAGAAATGCTCACAGTGAAGTCGGACGACGTGAACGGTCGGACCAAGAT
>JBOICD010000484.1:0-2951 GCA_050739855.1 Pseudomonas sp. | reverse complement strand
CGCCCATCTCGGTCTGAAAGATCCGGCCTTGCTCGCCCGCCGCGCCGACAGCCTGTCGATCGGCCAGCAGCAACGGGTCGCCGCCGCCCGCGCGCTGATCGGCCAGCCGGAACTGGTGATCGCCGACGAGCCGACCTCAGCCCTCGACGCCGACACCCGTGAAGCCTTCATTCGCCTGCTGTTCGCCGAATGCCGTGACGCCGGCTCCAGTCTGCTGTTCGTCAGCCATGACCAAAGCCTGGCCGCATTGTTCGACCGCCAGTTGTCACTGCACGAACTCAACCGCGCGGCGCTGCCAGCCAACGATCTGGAGGCCTGATGTACCTGCTTCGTCTAGCCCTGGCGAGCCTCGCCAACCGTCGTTTCACCGCCTTCCTGACCGCCTTTGCCATCGCCTTGTCGGTGTGTTTGCTGCTGGCCGTTGAGCGGGTGCGCACTGAAGCCCGCGCCAGCTTTGCCAGCACCATCAGCGGCACCGACCTGATCGTCGGCGCCCGCTCCGGCTCGGTGAACCTGCTGCTGTATTCGGTGTTCCGCATCGGCAATGCCACCAACAACATCCGCTGGGACAGTTACGAGCACTACGCCAGTGACAAGCGGGTGAAATGGGCGATTCCGATTTCACTCGGTGACTCGCATCGCGGCTACCGGGTCATGGGTACTACCGACAGTTACTTCGAACATTATCAGTACGGCCGCAAACAAAACCTGCAATTGGCCCTGGGCCGCGCGTTCGCCACCGACCCGTTCGAAGTGGTGCTGGGCGCCGAAGTCGCCCAGGCCCTGCACTACAAGCTCGGCGACAAGCTGGTACTGGCCCATGGCGTGGCCGCCATCAGCCTGGTCAAGCATAACGACAAACCCTTCACCGTGGTGGGTGTCCTGCAACGTACCGGCACCCCGGTGGATCGCACCTTGCACATCAACCTGGGCGGCATGCAAGCGATTCACATCGACTGGCACAACGGCGTACCGGCCCGTGGTGCCGGGCGAGTAAGTGCCGAGCAGGCGCGCAATCTGGACCTCACACCAGCCTCCATCACCGCAGTCATGCTTGGCCTGAACAACAAAATCTCCACCTTCAGCCTGCAACGCGAGATCAACGAATACCGCAACGAACCGCTGCTGGCGATCCTGCCGGGGGTCGCCCTGCAAGAACTCTGGAGCCTGATGGGCACTGCCGAGCAAGCGTTGTTCGTGGTATCCCTGTTCGTCGTACTGACCGGGTTGATCGGTATGCTCACCGCCATCCTCACCAGCCTCAACGAGCGGCGCCGGGAGATGGCCATTTTGCGCTCGGTCGGCGCCCGTCCGTGGCATATTGCCGGGCTGCTGGTGCTTGAGGCGCTGGCCCTGGCAGTGGTCGGCATCGCTGTCGGTCTGGGCTTACTGTACCTGGGGATTGCCCTGGCCCAGGGTTATGTACAAGCCAACTACGGACTGTTCCTGCCGCTGACCTGGCCGAGTGCCCATGAGTGGAGCCTGCTGGCGATCATTCTCGGGGCCGCACTGCTCATGGGTAGCGTTCCGGCCTGGCGTGCCTATCGGCAGTCGCTGGCCGACGGCCTGTCCATTCACTTATGAGTCGTTTGATGCCACGTGTTCTGCTGTCGATACTGCTGCTGGTGGCCACTCCATTGTGGGCGGGCGAGCCGCGCACCCTGGAGTGGCCGCAACTGATTCCCGCAGGTGCGCCAATAGCCCAGCCGCAACTGGCGCCGCTGCACGACCTCTCGCAATTGAGCGACGCCCTGGCCGCCGAATCGGCGCCGGCCGCCCACCAGCAGGTGCCGAACGCGCCGGTGGTCAAGGCCCTCGATGGCCAGCAGGTGAAGTTGCCGGGCTACATTGTGCCGCTGGAAGTCAGCGAAGAAGGTCGCACCACCGAGTTTCTCCTGGTGCCCTACTACGGCGCCTGCATCCATGTGCCGCCGCCACCGTCGAACCAGATCGTGCATATCGTCAGTGAGATGGGTGTGCGCGTCGAGGACCTCTATCAGCCCTATTGGATCGAAGGCCGGATGCAGGTGAAAAGCACCAGCAGTGAACTGGCCGATGCCGGCTACCAGATGGAAGCCGAGAAAATCTACGCCTATGAGCTAGAATGAATCGCCCTTGTCCGGCTTTGACGCTTTCATTGAGCTGGGTCAAATCGACAAACTGGTGGCTCTTTACCATTGGACGTACTTAATTCTAAACGTCCTCTGGGAGCTTCCATGAACAAGTCCTTGCTCAGCGCCTCGCTTTTCGCCTTGGCGCTCGCAGCCCCTGTTGCCCACGCCCACCAGGCAGGCGACTTCATCGTGCGTGCCGGCGCAATCACCGTTGCTCCCAACGAGGACAGCAGTGACATCAAGCTCGACGGCACCAAGGTGTCCGGCACCAAGGCGACTCTGGATAGCGATACCCAACTGGGCCTGACCTTCGCCTACATGCTGACCGACCACATCGGCCTGGAGCTGCTGGCCGCCACGCCGTTCCACCACACTGTCGGCGTCAAGGGTCTGGGCCCAGGTCTGGATGGCAAGCTGGGCGATATCAAACAACTGCCACCGACCCTGTCGCTGCAGTACTACCCGATGGAACCAAGCTCGAAGTTCCAGCCGTATGCCGGTATCGGTCTGAACTACACCATGTTCTTTGACGAAGACCTGGACAGCAACCGCAAAGCCCAGGGCTTCAGCAACCTGAAAGTCAAAGACTCGTTCGGTCTGGCCGGTCAGCTGGGCATGGACTACATGATCAACGAACACTTTCTGGTCAACGCCGCGGTCTGGTACGTGGACATCGACACCAAGGCCACCATGGACGGCCCGACCGCGCTGGGCGTCGGCAAGACCAAGGTCGACGTAGATGTCGATCCATGGGTCTACATGGTCGGTGTAGGTTACAAGTTCTGAAGTAACGTTTGAGATACATCGCGGGGCAAGCCCGCTCCCACTGGGATTGTG
>JBOICD010000483.1:0-2951 GCA_050739855.1 Pseudomonas sp. | reverse complement strand
CCATGATGCCGTTATCACTCCACAAACTCATGAGCGAAGCCGACCAATAGTAACGACCTGGATCGTAAGCCATGAAATCACGAATTGGCACTTCACCGAGCATCACGCGCTGAACGCCATACCAGAGAAAACCTTCATCCCAAAGGTTGAAGCCTGTGCTGCCTTCCCAAATGAAAAGTGCCAAAACAATAAATATGGTTAGGACTAATATTTGAATGGGTAAACGATTATCTTTACTTATTGTTGGAAACATTGGTACCTGCCAGCACGAAAATCGCCATTTTAATCTATGGGCGTTAGGGCGTCACCTCATTTGCCAGCCTTGGGGGAGGTGCTGCAAAAATAGCCAGCCGCCCTCTCCACCCTCGGCGCACTGAGCATCTTCTTCAATCCGGTATTGCGCCCATCAGGCCGCGCATCAAGCGTGTTTTGAGTCGCCTGAGAAGCGCACTGCGTACGGATACAACGACCCCATAGACACCAATTGCCCGAACAGCGTTACCCTGGTTGTCTGACCGACACGGAATGGGCTCTGGTCGCAGATCTATTCGAGCGTGAGGGCATCGAGGCAAGCCTGCGAGCCACTCAAGAAGGCAATTGCTGGAAGCATCGTTGTTATGTCGTCCGTACGGGCTGCTCTTGGTGAATGCTACCTCTCTGAGCTCCTGCATTGGGACAACGTATGCGAGACATTCCGGTGCTGGAGCGAGCAAGGAAAGTTCGTGCAAATGGATGATCGTTTGCGCACGATGTGGTGTCATAGAAAGGACCGCGACCACAATCCATCAGCGGCTATCTTGATGCCCAATCGACCCGATTTGAATCGCCCCTGGTTTCCTAGACACTCTCCAAGCTCAGGAAATAGCGTTTCTCATACTCTACTGGAGACAGCTGCATAGCACTGCTGTGTCGGCGTTTAGGGTTATAGAACATCTCGATGTAATCGAAAATATCACTTCGGGCTTCTTCACGGGTTGTGTAGATCTTTCGTCGGATTCGCTCTCGCTTCAAAAGCTGGAAAAAGCTCTCGGCTACGGCATTGTCGTGGCAGTTTCCCCGCCGGCTCATGCTGCTGATTACATTGTTGGCCTTCAAGAAGCTTTGCCAATCCGAGCTACTGAACTGACTGCCTTGATCTGAGTGAATCATCACTTGCTGCTGAGGCTTGCGTCGCCAAACAGCCATCAACATCGCGTCGATAGCCAGGTCGCTGCACATCCTTGGCTTCATTGACCAACCAATTACTTGGCGTGAGAACAGATCCAGCACTACCGCGAGGTAGAGCCACCCTTCATAGGTGCGGATGTAAGTGATATCTGTCACCCAGACCTTGTTCGGCTCACTTACCTTGAACTGCCGCGCGAGGTGGTTGGGCGAGGCCACTGTTGGTTTTCCACCATAGAACCCTGGACGCCGCCGATAGCCCGTTTGAGAACGCAGCCCCTCCGCCTGCATCAAGCGCCCGACTCGATTCCGACCGCATTCCTCTCCCAGCTCACGCAGGTCATCGTGAATTTTGCGGTAGCCGTATACACCTCCGCTTTCCAGCCAAGCGTGTTTGATCAAGCCAAGCAGACGTTGATCTTCTTTTGCTCGGGCAGATTGAGGCTCGGCCAGCCAGGCGTAGTAGCCGCTGGGGTGCACCTTGAGGGTTTGGCAAAGGCGCCGCACCGGGTAATCAGTCGAGTGCTTCTTGATGAAGGCGTACTTCAGCCGCACTCCTTGGCAAAGTACGCGGCGGCCTTTTTTAAGATGTCTCGCTCTTCCGTCACGCGCTTGAGTTCAGCGCGTAGCTTGCGCAGTTCGGCCTGCTGATCGTCGTCTTGCTGACGCTGCTCTTGGGGCTTGCTGTAGACCTTGATCCAGGCGTAAAGGCTGTGCACGGACATGCCCAGGCGCTGGGCGACATCGGCGACAGGTTTGCCTTTCTCGGTCACTTGCTTGACCGCTTCGATCTTGAATTCTTCGGGGTAACGCTGACGACTCATGGCACCTCCTATTTGGGCCTCATTATGAGGCTTGGAGGTGTCTACGAAACTAGGGGCGATTCAGTGATCGCTGGAAGACTGACCAGATCGCGAAATGACAACGTTTGATAGCGCTCTACGATTGCAGCCCATAGGGCCTGCCAACCTGCGGAACCATAGATTGCCGCAATCTGTTCAGTCATCCGTGCAGCGAAGTGGTGCCATTTGTCATAGACCTGCTGCAGTGCCGCCGTCGGGGGTGGGGTAGTACCATCAGGGTTGGTCCATACCAGCAATGTCGGCTCGCCGTGCCCCGGCAGTTCCCCTTCTTGTAAGTAGACCCCTGTTGAGGTCACCCAAGGAGTACCTGGGTTAGGGAAATCAGAAATATGCAGGTCGAAAAGCCCGGCGTAATAAGCCATCAACGAACGACCGTCCTTGGGCGCTTCACCTGTTCGGTTGAAGAACGGCATGCGCATAGCCCCCATTTCAAAAGGCGTCGAAGGCGCAGCCAATGGTTGGGAATTGGCTACCACTGTCAGATGGCGTCCACCAATGCGTTGAGATTGTTCGATCAGGGTGATCTGAGTGAAGCCACAGCGCAGTAACTCACGTGCAGCCGTCAGACCGGTGACGCCGGCACCGACAATGCAAATACGGTGATCAGTGATTCTGGCCTGGGCAATGCCGCCTGTTTGTTCAAGCAGCTTGCGGTAGTCAAAACACAGATCGGGAGGGTTGGGGAAACGGGCGGTCCATTTGCCTGACGGGGTTGCCAGGTTGGCCGCTACATTGGCGGGATGATTGTAAGTAGAGCCGATGGTCATGGTTCGAGATCTCCAGAAGAGGTTGGAGAGTCGAGGTTGGCGATTAGCAGATGGCTGGAGGCATTACATAGTTATGCGTTGGAACAATACTGGAGCTTGTCTTGGCTGTAGGAGCGGGCTTGCCCCGCGAAGCGATGTGGCGGTAGGAGTGCTATCG
>JBOICD010000482.1:0-2953 GCA_050739855.1 Pseudomonas sp. | reverse complement strand
GTCATAACCCTGCTGACGCGCCTTGGCCAACAGGCTTTCGCGCTGCCAGGCCGGCACCGTCGGCTTGCGCGAAAGTATCCACAAGTATTTGCGGTCCGGGTTACCGACCAACGCGGTCTGGTAGTCGTCGCCGACATACAGCACCCAGTACTCACCCTTGGTTACCCCCGGCAGCACTGTCGAGAACCAGTTGTCGAACTCCACCCAGAGCTTGTCGGTCTTGCCTGGCACTTGTGGCGTGGCGTTGCCGCTGGCTTCCTGCCACTCACCCCCAAGGGTCTGGCAGCGGTTCAGTACACCGACCGTACCATCGGGCTTGAGGTTGTAATGGGCCTCGGACTGGGCGCAATCGCGCTGGAAAAACATCGGCAGGCGCGCCAGTTCAAACCACTTGCCCTGGTAACGCTTGAAGTCGACGCTATCGACCGTCTTCGGCGGAATCGGCCCGGTGCCCGAGTTGGCACAGCCGCCCAGGACCAGACCGATACACAGGGCCAGCAGCAGGTGTAGCGGTTTCATTTGAGCCCCTGTCCTGAGTACATCAGCACCTTGTCGGCGGCGTACTGCACGCTGATAAAGCTCTTCTCGTCACCCCAGGTGCAACTGGACATGCCCAGTGCGCCGGCGCACTCCTTGGGCGTGCCGAGCAGTTTTTCGACCTCGGCCTTGGCCATGCCAGCCTTGAGCTGTGAATAGTTTTCCTGGTTGATTTTGTTGCACGCAGTCAGAAACACGCACAAGGACAACAAGGCGAGGGAACGCAACGACATGAAAGGTCACTCCTGGACATGAGGGTGCAGGCGCGATGGCCTACCGACAGCTTAGAAGGGAAAAACCGAGTCTGGTTCCCCGGCTTCAGCGCTTTCCTGACGCCAAATCACTGCCTTTGGTCGTATTGCGCCACATCCGCATTAATCTTTTGCCCAAAGCGGACGACACAGGGGCGCGCTGCGACGTAATGCCGCGCCCTCCCCGTTGACCCGCCTTGTGCAGACAGACCCCGCAATGACAAAAAACCTGAAGTTCAGCCACAAGATTCTGCTCGCCGCCGCCCTGGTGGTCGCTGTCGCCTTTACCTGCTTTGTCCTGTTCAACGATTACCGCCAGCGCCAGACCCTGCGCAGCAATACCGAAGCCTCCATGCGCGAGCTCGGCAGCTTGACCAGCAGCAATATCCAGACCTGGCTGCAAAGCCGCATCCAGATCCTGCAGTCGCTGCCCCAGCAAGTGGCCGTCGATGGCGCCAGCAAGGACAGCCTGACCCGCAGCCTCAACCTGCCGGTATACGGCAACAATTTCCTCCTGACCTACTTCGGCGGCCAGGATGGCTACATGCAGTCGGTACCCCTGGGCAGCCGCCCTGCCGATTACGATCCACGCGTGCGTGGCTGGTACAAGGCTGCCAGCAGCGCCGGCCAGACCATCGTCACCGAGCCGTACATTTCGACCTCCGCCAACAAGCTGGTGATCACCCTGGCCACGCCCGTGCAGCATCAAGGCAGGCTGATCGGCGTCAACGGTGCCGACACTGACCTGGACAGCATCAGCGCAATCATCAACGCCCTGAACTTCGACGGTCACGGCCAGGCCTTCATCGTCAACGGCGACGGCAAGATCCTGGTCCACCCCGACAGCAAGCTGGTACTGAAAAACCTCAGCGAAGCCTACCCCAGGAACACCCCGCAGATCGGTAGCGGTCTCAAGGAGACCGAACAGGGAGGTCAGCAACAGTTCATCACCTTCACCAAGGTCAATGGCGTGCCCTCGGCCGACTGGTATGTGGCGCTGGTACTCGACCAGGACTTCGCCTTCGCCATGCTCAGCGAACTGCGCACCTCGGCGATTGTCGCCACGGTGATTGCGGTGCTGATCATCATCGCCTTGCTGGGCCTGCTGATTCGCGTGCTGATGGAACCGCTGCACGTCATGGGCCGGGCGATGCATGACATTGCTGAAGGTGAAGGCGATCTGACCCGCCGCCTGCGCATTCACGCTCAGGACGAGTTCGGCAGCCTCGGCCAGTCGTTCAACCGTTTTGTCGAACGCATTCACGAGTCGATCCGTGAGGTGTCCTCGGCCACCGGCCAGGTCAACGAAGTGGCCTTGCGCGTCATCAGCGCCTCGAATGCCTCGATCCATAACGCCGACCAGCAATCGAGCCGCACCAGCAGTGTTGCCGCAGCCATCAACCAGCTCGGCGCCGCCGCCCAGGAGATCGCCCAGAACGCCGCCCTCGCCTCGCAGCACTCCAGCGATGCACGCAACCTGGCCGCAGAAGGTCAGCAGGTGGTCGAGCAGACCATCGAAGTAATGAACCAGCTGTCGACCAGGATCAGCGACTCATGCGACAACATCGAGACACTGAATGCCAACACGGTGAACATTGGCCAGATCCTCGAAGTGATCAGCGGTATTTCCCAACAGACCAACCTGCTGGCGCTCAATGCCGCCATCGAAGCGGCACGTGCCGGCGAGGCCGGACGCGGCTTCGCGGTGGTGGCCGATGAGGTGCGCAACCTGGCTCACCGCACCCAGGATTCAGCGCAACAGGTGCAGCGCATCATCGAAGAGCTCCAGGCCGGCGCCCGCGTCGCGGTCAGCACCATGACCGAAAGCCAGAGCCACAGCCAGCACAGCGTCGGCATTGCCAACCAGGCCGGTGAACGCCTGGGCAGCGTGACCCAGCGTATCGGCGAGATCGACGGCATGAACCAGTCGGTGGCCACTGCGACCGAAGAGCAGACGGCCGTGGTCGAGTCGATCAATGTCGACATCACCGAGATCAATACGCTGAATCAGGAAGGCGTGGAGAACCTGCAGGCGACCTTGCGGGCCTGCAATGACCTGGAGAATCAGGCCAGCCGCTTGAAGCAGTTGGTGGGCAGTTTCAGGATCTGAGTGAAGCTGATCGCGGGGCAAGCCCGCTCCCACAGGGTGATGTTGAGTCCCTGTG
>JBOICD010000481.1:0-2957 GCA_050739855.1 Pseudomonas sp. | reverse complement strand
GCTCGGCACAGATGGTCGGCAAGCCAACCAGCCCCATGTAGAACACCAGGGTCTGCGCCGGTGCCACCAGGTCATCCCAAGGCAGGTTGCTGGTACCGTCCTTGAGGTGGCCAGTGACAAAGCGCACCGACTGGGCGTAATCACGATGCGTCAGCGGAATCCCGGCATACGCCGAGCAACCACTGGCTGCCGTAATACCCGGCACCACTTGAAACGGAATACCCTGCTCGGCCAGTTCCTCGATCTCTTCGCCACCACGGCCGAAGATGAACGGATCACCGCCCTTGAGGCGCAACACCCGCTTGCCCTGACGAGCCAGGGTAACCAGCAACTGGTTGATCTGATCCTGCGGCACGGCATGGTCAGCACGACGCTTGCCGACATAGATACGCTCGGCATCACGGCGGCACAACTCGATGATCGCCGGAGCGACCAGACGGTCGTAGAGCACCACGTCGGCTTGCTGCATCAAGCGCAAGGCACGGAAGGTCAACAGATCCGGATCGCCTGGGCCTGCGCCAACCAGATACACCTCACCTGGTGCCTGATAGCTGGCACCGTCGATCTTGGCCTGCAGCAAACGCTCAGCCTCAGCGCCCTGCCCGGCCAGTTGCCGCTCGGCGATCGGGCCCTGGAACACATCTTCCCAAAAGCCACGACGCTGATTGACGTCCGGATAGAGTGCCTTGACCTTGTCGCGAAAACGCGCCCCCAGCCCGGCCAGTTCACCATAGGCGGCCGGGATCCAGGTTTCCAGCTTGGCCCGGATCAAGCGTGCCAGCACCGGCGCATCGCCGCCGCTGGACACCGCGACCACCAAAGGCGAACGGTCGACAATAGCCGGGAAGATCACCGAACACAGCGCCGGCGCATCGACCACATTGACCGGTACGCAGCGCTGGTGAGCATCCGCCGAGACCTGGGCATTGAGCGCCTGGTCATCTGTCGCCGCGATGATCAGCTGGCAACCGTCAAGGTCGCCCGGCTGATAACCACGGCTGAGGATTTCACCACCGCTGTGCCGGACAAGCTCGGCCAGTTGCACTTCGATCTCGGGCGCGACCACCCGCAGCACTGCGCCGGCATCGGCGAGCAGACGCGATTTGCGCAAGGCAATTTCGCCTCCACCGACAACCAGCACACGGCTGCCGCGCAGTTTGTGGAACAGCGGCAGGAATTCCATTTAACCGATGACCTCCAGGCCACCCATGTACGGCTTGAGCACCTCCGGTACACGGATCGAGCCGTCGGCCTGCTGGTAGTTTTCCAGCACCGCCACCAAGGTGCGACCCACCGCCAGGCCCGAACCGTTGAGGGTGTGAACCAGCTCTGGCTTGCCGGTTTCCGGGTTACGCCAGCGCGCCTGCATGCGGCGGGCCTGGAAGTCGCCACAGTTGGAGCACGAGGAAATCTCGCGGTACTTGTCCTGGCTCGGCACCCAGACTTCCAGGTCGTAGGTCTTGACCGCACTGAAGCCCATGTCGCCAGTGCACAGTGCCAACACGCGGTAGGGCAGCTCCAGCGCCTGCAACACACGCTCGGCGTTGGCAGTCAGGCCTTCCAGGGCTTCCATGGACTTGCTCGGCTCGACGATCTGGACCATCTCGACCTTGTCGAACTGGTGCTGACGGATCATGCCACGGGTATCACGACCCGAGGCACCGGCTTCACTGCGAAAGCACGGGGTGTGAGCGACGAACTTGACCGGCAATTGCTTGGCATCGAGGATCTCGCCGGCAACGATGTTGGTCAGCGACACTTCAGCCGTCGGGATCAGGTAGAAGTCGGCCTCGCCGTCACGGCTGATCTTGAACAGGTCTTCCTCGAACTTTGGCAACTGGCCAGTGCCTTGCAGCGCCGGGGCCTGGACCATGTACGGGGTGTAGGCCTCTTCGTAGCCGTGCTCGCTGGTATGCAGGTTGATCATGAACTGCGCCAGGGCACGATGCAGGCGGGCGATCGGACCGCGCAGCAGGGCGAAACGGGCGCCCGACAGCTTGGCTGCGGTTTCGAAGTCCAGGCCGCCGCTCAGCTCGCCGAGGGCCACGTGGTCCTTGATCTCGAAGTCGAAGGTGCGCGGGGTGCCCCAGCGGCGTACTTCAACGTTGTGATCTTCATCGGCGCCGACCGGTACGCTTTCGTCCGGCAGGTTAGGGATTTCCAGCAGGATCGAATCCAGCTCGGCTTGAATGCCGTCCAGCTCGACCTTGCCGCTGGCCAGTTCATTGGCCATGCGCTCGACGTCAGCCATCAGCGGGGCGATGTCTTCGCCGCGGGCCTTGGCCTGGCCAATGGACTTGGAACGGGCGTTACGCTCGGCCTGCAGTTGTTCGGTACGGGTCTGCACCACCTTGCGGCGTTCTTCCAGTGCTTCGATGCGCGCGACATCCAGGCTGAAGCCACGGGAGGCCAGGCGGTCCGCCACTTCCTGAAGTTGGCCGCGTAACAGTTTGGAATCGAGCATGTCGTTCTCTCGTTGGTTCAGAATTTGGTCAAAGACAGGCCAGCCCAGGTTGCGAGCAGCCCGCCAAATACGCTGATCCCGGCATAACCGAAGGCCAGCGGCGCCTGCCCGCTTTCGAGCAGGCGCACGGTATCCAGTGAAAAGGATGAAAATGTCGTCAGACCGCCGAGAAACCCGACGATCAGGCCCGCGCGCAGCTCGACCGGCACCAGCGGGCGATGCAGAAACAGCCCGTAGAGCAAGCCGATCAGCAGGCAGCCAATCAGATTGACCGCCAGCGTACCGAGATAGAAGTGGCGTGGCCAGTGGGCATTGACCCAATTGGCCGTGGCAAAACGCAACAGCGTTCCGGCAATGCCGCCCGCACTGACGGCGGCGATCACGGCAATCATGGTTTTCTCCGTTGCCGCGGGCTCTTGCGGTCGAGCTCGGCCAGGTGTTTCAGCTTCTCGCCGATCTTCAGCTCCAGGCCACGCGGTACCGGTTGGTAGTA
>JBOICD010000480.1:0-2966 GCA_050739855.1 Pseudomonas sp. | reverse complement strand
CCTTCGAGGGTGCCCGGGTAGAGCGCATCGGTGTGCTCACCGGCAAAGGCGATACGCTGCACCGGACGCTCCCACAAGCGCCAGAATTTGCTGATCTGGCCCGGACCATAGGCCAGGTAGGCACCGCCCATGTTGGCGTCGGTGCTGTAACGGCGGACTTCGTAACCGGTGAAGGCACCGCGAGCCTGTGGGTAGAACGCATGCATGCGGATCAACACCTGGTCGACCATCTGCTTGTCGCCGAAGGCCTGCAGCAAACGCGCGTTGTCACCGGACAGGTTGATGACGACGTTGGCGCCACCTTTGAGCGCAGGCTCGACCCACAGCATGCCAAGACCGGTGTTGCTGTAGATTTCGCCGGACATGCGCGCGCGGCTCTCCCACACCGGGTGCTTGAACTTCAGCAACAGCTGGTCACGCCAGCCATAGTTGGTGCCCTTCAAGGCGGCCAGGTGTTTGGTGTCCAGGCCGGGGGTCATCTGAATCTTTGCCAGCGCGCGCAGCGGCACGGCCAGGACCACGTAATCGGCCTGATAACCGACGCTGCCGACTTTGACAGTCACGCCGTCCTTGTCCTGGGTAATGGCACTGACCGGCGAGCTGGTCTTGATGGTTTTCAGCTGCTTGACGAACGCCTGGGCCAGCACCGGGCTGCCGCCTGGCAGGCGTGCGGCGCGCAGGTCACGGTCGCTGACACCGCGATAGACGCGGGTCTGCTGGGCGAAATAGAGCAGCGACAGGCGCGATGGCTCGTCGTAGCGGGTGCGGATCTGCTGGTTGACCAACTGCCGCGCGGTGGTCGGCAACTGCAGTTTGTCCAGCCAGCTGGACACATTCAACTGGTCGAGGGCGAACAGGGTGCTGTTGGCTGCCGGGTTCTGCGGATCGTCAATCGAACGCGCCAGATCGTCGAGGGTCTTTTCATAGCGCTTGAGCGCCTCGGCGGTCGCCGGTTGCTTGGTCGCAAGGTCGGTCGAGCTGAAATATTCGCCATCGATCAGGTAACCCGGTGTACGGACGAATTCCGGCGCCGGCAGGGTGCTGATCTTGAAGGTATCGAGGTACTGGTTGAGGATCGGCTGGGCCTTGCTGTTACCGATCCATTCGCTGGTGGCCAGACCGGAACGCCCGCCCATCCCCGATTTGGCTTCGAGCAGGGTTACCTGCCAGCCTTTGCCCTGCAACTCATAAGCGGCGGTCAGGCCAGCCAGACCACCGCCGACGACGATCGCCGTCGGGGTTTTGTCCTTGGCCAGCGCAGTGCCGCTGAACAGTCCTATCATTACCAGCGCACAGGCGCGCAGCCACCCAGCAGACATGTTGGCGAACTCCGGATCAAAGCAGAAAGATGGGGGGATTCCCCCTGGAAAGAGTAGCCGAAGAATACGCGAGGCCAAGTCCCCCGGCTAGCGACGCCAGAGGCTGATTGCATGTCACGGGTTGTCCTCGACCGACGCATTGCATAGGCTTGCGCCGCATGTCCGCGCTGTCGTCGCCAGGAGAAGAGAAATGGGCCTCAACCAACAGTGGATGCAACGTGACCTGAAGGTCCTGTGGCACCCCTGCACCCAGATGAAAGACCATGAACAACTGCCGCTGATCCCGATCAAACGCGGCGAAGGCGTGTGGCTGGAAGACTTCGAAGGCAAACGCTACCTCGACGCGGTCAGCTCCTGGTGGGTCAACGTCTTCGGGCATGCCAATCCGCGGATCAACCAGCGCATCAAGGACCAGGTCGATCAGCTTGAGCACGTGATCCTCGCAGGCTTCAGCCACCAACCGGTGATCGAGCTGTCCGAACGCCTGGTGCAGATTACGCCCGAAGGGCTGACCCGGTGTTTCTACGCCGATAATGGTTCGTCCTGCATCGAAGTGGCGCTGAAAATGAGCTTTCACTACTGGCTCAACAAAGGCCTGCCAGAGAAGAAGCGCTTCGTCACCCTGAGCAACAGCTACCACGGCGAGACCATCGCGGCGATGTCGGTGGGCGATGTGCCGCTGTTCACCGAAACCTACAAGGCGCTGCTGCTCGACACCATCAAGGTGCCAAGCCCCGATTGCTACCTGCGTCCACAGGGTGTGAGCTGGGAAGAGCATTCGCGCACGATGTTCGCGGCCATGGAGCAGACCCTGGCCGAGCATCACGACACGCTTGCTGCAGTGATCGTCGAGCCGCTGATCCAGGGCGCGGGCGGCATGCGCATGTACCACCCGGTGTACCTCAAGCTGCTGCGCGAGGCCTGCGACCGCTATGGCGTGCACCTGATCCACGACGAGATCGCCGTTGGTTTCGGCCGTACCGGGACGATGTTCGCCTGTGAGCAGGCCGGCATCCGCCCCGACTTCCTCTGCCTGTCCAAGGCCTTGACCGGCGGCTACCTGCCACTGGCGGCGTGCCTGACCACCGACGAGGTGTACAACGCTTTCTACGACGACTACTCGACCCTGCGTGCCTTCCTCCACTCGCACAGCTACACCGGCAACCCGCTGGCCTGTGCGGCGGCACTGGCGACCCTGGATATCTTCGAACAGGACCAGGTGATCGAGAACAACAAGGCCCTGGCCTCGCGGATGACCAGCGCCACGGCGCATCTGGTCGATCATCCGCACGTCGCCGAAGTGCGCCAGACCGGCATGGCCCTGGCGATCGAGATGGTCCAGGACAAGGCCAGCAAGACCGCTTATCCCTGGCAGGAACGGCGCGGCCTGAAAGTCTTCGAACATGCCCTGACGCGCGGCGCCCTGCTGCGCCCGCTAGGCAGTGTGGTGTACTTCCTGCCGCCGTACGTGATTACTCCGGAACAGATCGATTTCCTTGCCGAAGTGGCCAGTGAAGGCATCGATATCGCTACACGCGACAGCGTCAGTGTGGCGGTTCCGGGTAACTTCCATCCAGATTTTCGCGATCCGGGCTAGCAAGCATCGCGGGGCAAGCCCGCTCCCACAGGCTTCACACATTCCCTGTG
>JBOICD010000479.1:0-2970 GCA_050739855.1 Pseudomonas sp. | reverse complement strand
CCACAGGGGCAAGTGATGCACCTGTGGGAGCGGGCTTGCCCCGCGATAGAAAAAATAATTTCAACTTCGCACTGCAAGTTCTTCTTCGCCCAATCGTCGTAGTGAGACTGATCAGCAATCCATTCTCATTTACACCTTGCCTGGAAGAACATTGTGAAGGCTACGCTCAAGCCAATCGCCCGCTCCACCGGTAGTTTCAAACACGCTCTGCTGGCTTCCACCGCCGTCGCCGCGCTGCTCGGCCCAGTTTGGGTACACGCAGCCGAGAGCGTGAATGCTGCGCAAGCCAGCACCCAGCAAGACCGTGACGTGAACCTGGCGCTGCCAGCCCAGGAGCTTGACCAGGCCCTGACCGCCTTCGCCGACCAGGCCAGCCTGCACCTGCTATACACCACCGCCGACGTTGCCGGTCTGCAAAGCCCGGCCCTTGAGGGTCGCTACAGTATCGCCCAGGCCCTGCAGAACCTGCTGGCCGGCAGCGGCATGAGCTGGCAGTTCAGCGATTCGCGCACGGTAATCCTGCGCAAGACGCAGACCGCTCCTGCAAGCGTCAGCCTCAAACCCATTGAAGTCAGCGTCGCATCCCGTACCAGCACCTCGATCAGTGAAATTCCCGGCACCGTCTGGGTCGTCGATCAGCAGCAACTCAATGAGCAGATCAACAGCGGGGTCAGCCTCAAGGAGGCGATCGGCAAGCTGGTGCCTGGCCTGGACCTGGCGCCGGAGGGACGTACCAACTATGGCCAGAACATGCGTGGCCGTAATGTTCTGGTGATGATCGACGGCGTCAGCCAGAACAGTTCGCGGGGGCTGTCGCGGCAGTTCGACAGCATCTCGCCGTTCAACGTCCAGCGTGTCGAAGTGCTCTCCGGGGCCAGCGCCATTTACGGCGGCGGCGCCACTGGCGGCATCATCAACATTGTCACCAAGAAGGGCGAGGCCGGTCCGGTGCGCTTCGAGACCCAGGTCGGCGCCAGCAGTGGTTTCAATAACAGCGACGACCTTTCGACGCGCATCGCTCAGTCGGTCAGCGGTGGCAACGAGCGGGTCAACGCACGCCTGGGAGTTTCCGCCGAGCAGAACGAAGCGTTTTACGATGGCGCCGGCGACCAGATCTTTATCGACAACACCCAGACCGACCTGCAATACAACCGCACCATTGATGTCCTGGGCAGCCTGGGCCTGAAGTTCAACGATCAGCAGAGTCTCGATCTGCTGGCCCAGTATTACGATTCGGGCAACCATGGCAGCACGGGCATCTACTTTCCCAACCTGAATTACAACCGCCCCTCGAACCTGGAGGACGCCGAGCTGCGTGGCGGCTATTCCACAGACCTGGAACCACGCACCAAGCGTTTGCTGCTAAACGCTAACTACCATCACAGCGATGTGCTCGGTCAGGACTTCTACCTGCAGGCGTCGTACCGCAAAGAAGACGACAACTTCTATCCGTTCCCGTACTACAACCCCGGCAAGCCGGCGGGCGTCAAAGGCGTGTACTTTGCCGCGTCGCAGCAGAACTTCGAAGTCAGCAGCCTCAAGGCACTGTTTGCCAAGCAATGGGACGCTCTCAAGCTGACTTACGGGGTGGACCTGGACCGTGAGCGCTTCAACGCCGAGCAGACCACCTTCGATGCCCTGACGTCGTCCGAAAGCGGTGGCCTGGAGCTGGACAAGGCCAGCAAGGCCCCGCGCTATCCCAGTTACCGGGTGGATGGCCTGTCGTACTACGCCCAGCTGGACTGGCACGCCACCGACAACCTGACCGTCTCCGGCGGCGCCCGGCGCCAGCAGATGGACGTGGATGTCGGCGACTTCAAGAACGTACCCGGCGGTAATAACGACTACCAGGTCAACCTGTTCAACCTCGGCGCCATCTATGACTTCAAGAACGGTCATCAGGTCTGGACCAACTATGGCGAAGGTTTCGATCTGCCAGATCCGGCCAAGTTTTACGGCAAGCCCGGCTTGAGCGTCGAAGACAACCCGCTGGCCGGGATCAAGAGCCGTCAGGTGGAACTGGGCTGGCGCTATGCCGATCTGGATTGGGATGCCCAGGCGGCGGTGTACTACATCTGGTCGGACAAGATCATCACCACCGACATGGCCACCTTGACCATCAACGTCGAAGATCAGAAGAGCCGGGACTTCGGTTTCGAAGGCGCGCTGACCCGCCACTTCGAAAGCGGCTGGGAAGCCGGTAGCACCTTGCATCTGGTGCGCTCGGAAGAAGAGGACAAGGACGGCGACTGGATCAAGCGCGATGCCCGCTATGCTTCGCTGTCCAAATCCACTGCCTTCGTCGGCTGGAAAGGCGAGGGGCGCAGCGCGCGCCTGCAAGCCAACCATGCCTTCACCCTCAAGGATGATGCCGATCACGAAGTCAGCGGCTACACCACCTTCGACCTGCTGGGCAGCCAGGACACCGGCTTCGGCACCTTCAGCGCCGGTATCCAGAACCTGCTCGACAAGCAGTACAGTACGGTCTGGGGCCAGCGCGCGACCCTGTTCTATTCGCCAACCTACGGCCCGGAGTACTTGTATGACTATCAAGGCCGCGGTCGCACCTACACGCTGACCTGGTCGATGGCCTACTGAGTCAGGCGAACGCGCTCAGGAGGTCGGCGTTGAAGGCTTGCTGGGCATCGCTGGGCACCTGGGCGCGGTGCCGGGCGAGGACGAACGGCACCTGGAAGTTAAGTGCCGGGTCGAGCCCGTGCAACAAGCCGCGCTCGACCCAGGGGGCGGCGAAGTGGCAGGGCAGGTAGCCAATGTGGCGGCCGGACAAAATAAACGCCAGGGCGCCTTCGACCTGCTCGGAGCGCGCGGAAGCCCGACCGCCGCTGAGCGGGTCAGGGCTCTCGAGAAAACTGTAGGGGTGTTCGACCTGGTCGGCCTCCAGCAGCACCTCCAGGCTCACCTGCGCCTGGCTGGCCAGCGGATGGTGGCTGGCGCAATACAGGCGCTGGG